>NZ_JAIVPF010000004.1:0-11351 GCF_053528595.1 Leucobacter sp.
AGTTCCAGGGCCGCGACGCACTCGTGGCCCTCAAGGAGCGGGCCCGCCGCACCGTGGCGTCGCTCGTCATCGACGGAGAGGCGGACGGCCTCGACGACGCGAGGGTCTTCCACGGCGACCTCGAGGTCGGCTCGGTCACGATGGCGATCCCCTCCCCCGAGCTCGGCGGCGCCGCACTCGCCCTCGCCCGGATCGCGAAGGGCCACGCCGCGAAGGACACCGAGCTGACGGTGCGCGCCGACGGCGGCGACCGCGCGGCGCGTGTGGTGCCGACCCCGGTCTACGACCCCCAGCGGCTGAAGGTGCGCTCGTGAGCGCCGCCCGCCGGGCGCCGGTGATGGAGCACCACGTGCTCACCCTGCGCTGCTCCGACGAACCCGGCATCGTCGCCGCGGTGTCCCAGACCGTGTTCTCGCACGGGGCGAACATCACCGACAGCGCGCAGTACGCGCACGAGCGCAGCAGCACCTTCACGCTGCGGATGGAGATCGACGTGCCGGAGGGCGCCGAGACCCGCCTCGACGCCGGGCTGCGCGAGGAGCTCGCCCGGTTCGATCCCGTGCTGTCGCTGCGGCGCACGAGCGAACTCCGCAGAGTCGTCATCATGGTGAGCACCGCGGACCACTGCCTCTGGGATCTGCTCTACCACTGGCAGGCGGGCGACCTCCCCGTCGAGATCGTCGCCGTCGTGTCGAACCACGAGCGCCTGAAGCCGCTCGTCGAGCCGCACGGCATCCCCTTCCATCTGCTGCCGATCACCCCGGACACGAAGGCGGCGCAGGAGGCGAGACTGCGCGGAATCGTGACCGAGACCGGGGCCGACTTCATCGTGCTCGCCCGCTACATGCAGATCCTGAGCGACGAGTTCTGCTCGCACTATCCCGGGCGGATCATCAACATCCACCACTCCTTCCTGCCCGGGTTCAAGGGCGCGAAGCCCTACCACCAGGCCTACGATCGCGGCGTGAAGCTGATCGGCGCCACCGCCCACTACGTGACGAGCGACCTCGACGAGGGGCCGATCATCGAGCAGAACGTGGTGCGGGTCTCGCACCGGCAGCTCGAGGACGACCTCGTGCGAACGGGCCGCGACGTCGAACGGCGTGTGCTCACCCGGGCGGTGCGGTTGCACGCCGAGGACCGGGTCATGCTCACCGGTCACCGCACGGTGGTGTTCGACTGAAGAACGAGCGAGGCCCGGGGGATCCCCCGGGCCTCGCAGCCGTCTTGCCGAAGACGGGTTCGGCGTCAGGCCGCGGCCATCCGCGCGAACGACGCGATCGTGCCGAAGCCGCGGTTGTGGTAGAGCAGCGGAGCACGCTCCTCGCCCAGGTGGCCGCGGATGATCTCGACCACCACGATCGCATTGTCACCCTGGTCGTAGACGTCGACGATCTCCGTCACGAGCCGCACGGGCGCGTCGGCGACCACCGGCACCCCGTCCTCGAGGCGCCAGTGGTCGCCGACGAAGCGCCGCTCGAACGGACCGGCGAACAGCTCCCCGAGCGCGGAGGATTCCGCGCCGAGGAAGTTCACCACCACGCGGTTGCCGATGTAGATCGCCCGGTAGCCGTGCGATCTCTTGATCACGTTGAACGTGGCGCGGGCGGGAACGGCCGACAGCGACGCCAGCGAGGTGGCGGTGAACCCGATCGGCTCGCCCGCGGGATCGTTGGCGGTGAGCACCACGACCCCGCTCGCGTGCCGGCGGAAGGTGTTGCGGAACAGGTCGAGCATCTGCTCGTCCTCGAGAGGGTTCTCAGTCACGGCGGTCTCCTTTCACGAGCGTCGGGCGATGAAGTTCACGTCGTCGGGGTTGACGAACCGGCCGTTCGTCCACCCCTGCAGGTCGTACTGGCTCATGCACGTCTCGACGAGGTGCCGCGCGTGCTCGAGCGTTCCGTCGCGCTGGGCGGTCTGGTTGAGGGCGAGGTGGTTGATCTCGGGCTGCCCGAAGTAGTTGAGCTCGTAGAGCTCGTGCCGCGCGCCGAACTCCGAGCCGATCGCATCCCACAGCAGCTTCATCGTCTTCGACCGGTCCACCGCCGTCTTGCCGTTGGAGCCGCGCAGATAGCGGTCCAGGAACGGACGCATCTCGGGCGTCTCGAAGTCGATCGCGTTCGAGTTCAAGTAGATGAGCCCCGAGGCCACGATGGTCTCGACGATCTCCCGCATCCGGCGGTACATCGCCGGGGCCATCGCCGCATAGGCGAAGCCGTAGGCCGCGTTCGGCACGAGCGAGCGCCCGTTCCACCCGGGCTCCGCCATCTCGATCATGCCGTCGCGCATGGCGTTCACCGCCTGCCGATAGCCGATCACCTCGCCGAGCGCGGCCTGCACTCCGCGGAACCCGCCCGCTCCCGTGATCTCGAGCGCCTTGCTGATGGCGCCCACGAGGAAGTCGAGCTTCACCCCCATCCGGGTCGAGGCCTGGAAGGTCGCGCGGGGCAGCCACCCGGAGAGATCGTCGAACTCGTTGATGCGCTCGACGTCGTAGATCAGCACGTTCTCCCAGGGGATCAGCGCCTCGTCGAAGATCAGCACCGTGTCGTTCTCGTCGAGCCGCGAGCTGAGCGGATAGTCGAAGGGGCTCGCCGCGCGGGCGGCGACCATCTCGTAGGAGGCCCGGCTGATCATGCTGATCCCCTTGCCCGACACGGGGGCGATGAAGGTCAGCGCCAGTGACTTCTCCGCGACGGGCGGCCCGCCGCTCTTCGAGATGTAGACGTACTGCGTGGTCGGGGAGCCGGTCGCGACCACCTTGGCGCCGCTCACCACGAGGCCGTTGTCGGTCTCGCGGTCGACGTGGACGAACACGTCCTTGGACTGCTCGACCGGCAGGGAGCGGTCCACCGGCGGGTTCACGATCGCGTGGCCGAGATGCAGCACGCGCTCCTGCACCTCCTTGTACCAGAACCGGGCGTTGTCGGCGTACTCCCCGAAGTACTCCGGGTTGTCGCCGAGCGTGGTGATGAGCGAGGCCTTGTAGTCCGGCGTACGGCCCATCCAGCCGAAGACCTGCTCCTGCCAGCACCGGATCGCATCGCGGCCCGCGCGCAGGTCGTCGCGGCTGTAGGCCACCTTGAAGAACGGGTGCGTGCAGCCGCCGCTGCCGGTGTCGGTCGGGGCGTTCAGCACGTCGCGCGTCCCGGCGGCGTGCATCGCGTCGTAGAGCTCGGCCAGCGAGCGGGCCGAGTTCCGGAAGCCGGGGTGGGTGGTGACGTCGTCGACCCGCTCCCCGTAGCTCCACAGCGTGCGCCCGTCCCGCAGGCTCTCGAGGAACTCCTCCCCGGTCTGCACCCGGGATCCGGCTCCCGTTCCTCTCACGACATCCTCCATGATGTGTCCTTTCCGTGCGTCATTGCCGCGAATCGCGTGATGGATGCCCGCCGGAGCGGCGCGCATCTGCGTACAAGTGTACACAGATTCGTGTACGCATGTACATACTTGGATAGAATGGTCCCCCGTTCGCCCCGTACGATGAGGGGGACCGCCCGAGATCCGAGGGAGCGCACGATGACCCCAGCCGAGAGCCCGAGCAGACCGGCCCGGCGGCGCCCGAAGAACGATCCGCTGCGCCGGCAGCGGATCATCGACGCAACCGCGCGCATCATCGGCACCCAGGGGATCGGAGCGGTGACCTTCAGGTCCGTCGCGGCGGAGGCGGACGTGCCCCTGGGCTCCACGACCTACTACTTCGCCGACAAGGACGAACTCCTCGTGTCGACGATCCTGGAGCTCCGGCAGAAGAGCGACATCCACTTCGCGAGCGTGCTCGCCGACCGCATCCCCAAGTACGGCGTCGCCGGCGGGATCGCACGGATGGTCGAGGAGGTCACGACCGACTGGCACGACTCGCTCCTCGAGGGGTACGGAGTGTACGTGAGCACGTTCTCCCAGCAGAGTCTCCGCAGCGTCGTCTCCAGCTGGACGCTGGAGCATCTCATGTCGATGTACTGCCCTCCGGCGTCGGCCCGGCCGGTGGCGTTCCTGCTCGAGGGCGTGCTCGCGCAGGTCGTGCTCGGACAGGCCTCGGTGACCGCCGAGGAGCTCGAGCCCGCGATCCAGAAGCTCCTCGAGCTGGAGTGAGCGGCGGGCGCGGAGCCTCCCCCGCGGTCCCTTCTGCGGGGGGCTCAGCCCCGATAGGCGATCGCCGGCATCTCCGAGTGCCTGACCCAGCCGGGGGCCGCGTCGATCACATCCTGCAGCCGGTTCACCACCTGCCCCGTGACCTGGTGGGCGCCGGCCGAGAACCCGGTCTCCATCCGCAGAGAGGGGACCCCCTCCACCGACCACGATTCGCCGCTGACGTGCACGCCGGGCTGCAGGATCCCGGAGACGGTGAACTCCAGCAGCGGTTCGCCGTCGGACTGCGGCTCCCGCAGCACGCGATCGCGCAGGCCGACGATCTCTCCCGGCCGGATGTCGCGGCCCAGCGCCCAGCTGTGCACCGGCGTCTCCGCGAGGATGAACTCGGTGGTCACCGAGCGCGGCGCATCGGGGAGGCCGAGGCGATCGGCCAGGCCGTCGAGCGCGGGGAGGGCGAACGGCGGTCTGGGCATTCCGGGCTGCCAGTCGACCGTCACGACCCGCCGCTCAGGACACCCGCCCACTCCGAGGGAGGAGAGGATCTCCGGGCCGCAGGTGTCCGGGTTCCAGCGGGACTCCCAGCGGATCGCGTCGACTCGATGGGAGGCGCCGATGAGCTGAGCACCGAGTCCGATCCAGAACGCGTCCTCGTGCCCGCCGCCGTAGATGCTCACTCCGCGCTCG
This sequence comes from Leucobacter sp., assembly GCF_053528595.1. Classification (NCBI taxonomy): domain Bacteria; kingdom Bacillati; phylum Actinomycetota; class Actinomycetes; order Micrococcales; family Microbacteriaceae; genus Leucobacter; species Leucobacter sp. The sequence continues at coordinate 4,774 of NZ_JAIVPF010000004.1, forward strand.
CGCGCCAGCGCGTCCAGCCGGCGGGTGGCATCGGGCGAAGTGCGCCACGGATGCGAGGCCTCCTCGGCGATCGTGATCGCGTTCGCGCCGGCGCGGACGGCCCCCGCGATGAACGGCTCGTGATCGTCCAGGTAGCTGTTCGTCGTCAGCACGACGATGTCCGGTCTCGTCCGCGCGAACTCGCCCTCGGCGTCGTCGGAGACGATGACGCCCGTCGGCGCGTCGAGACCCGCGACCTCCCCCAGCTCCCTGCCGACCTTCGCCGCGCTCCGCGCGATCGCCGACACGACCGGGATCCCGCGCTGCTGCAGGAGCCGGGCCACTCCCGCGCCCATCTCGCCGATCCCGTAGAGAGCGACCCTCATGCGTTCCTCCTCAGCCGCGTTGCCGTCTGACTCACCAAGCTATCCAGAGCGACACCCCGACTTCAATGCGTGAAAGAAACGAACGGTTCATTTCAGTATCATTTGTGCTCGCGCACGAGCCGTACCCGGACACGTGGGCCGCACGCACATGCCGACGACCTCTCCGGCGGAGCGGGACGCCGGCCGGCTGCCCCGCACCAGCCGGTCCCCGGTCGCGGGAGGTGCGTCCCCGGACGACTGCGACTACTCTGACCGCAGGAGGTCGGAATCGATGGCGACACGCACCGCACGCACCGGCACGGGCGCTGTCGGGCGCTCGGCGCCTCCCCGACCCCCGGCGCCTCCCGTTCCCGCGCGCACGGCGCTGCTCGCGGGCTGGCTCGATCTCGCCGACCGCTTCGCGGCGAACTGGTTCGGCCCGGAGCAGGCGGCGCTCTTCGCCGAGGTTGACGAGGCCGTGCCGACGCTCGGCCCCATCCGCGTCGGAGCCTCGGCGGCCGAATCGCGGGCCCTGCTCTCCGTGCTCGTGGAGCTCTGGCCCTACCTGACGCGGGAGGGGCTCGGACGCGAGGCGGAGGAGTGGATGGCGGCGGCCCTCCGCGGCGCCGGCGAGCTCGTCGACGCGGACATCGCCGTGCGCGCGAACTGGGTGCGCGCGTGGCTGGCCTACGACACGATGATGCTCGATCGGGTCGACGACATCGTTCACGCGCTCGAGACGGCCGCGACCGAGCCGCGGCATCGGGCTGCGCTGTCGCAGATCCTCGGCATCCGCGCGCTCTACGAGGAGGATCCGCACCGCGCGCATCGGCACCTGATCGACTCCCACGCCTTCCACCGCGCGAACGGGAGCGCCGCCGAGCGCTTCGTCGACCTCTCCTTCCTCGCCGCGACCGCGTCGGCCCTCGGCGACCGGAGCGCGGCCTACGACTACTGCGAGCAGACCCTCGCCATCTGCGACCGGCACGACGAGCACCTCATGCGGAGCTATGTGATCTGGGCCTTCGCCCTGAGCGCGTGGCGGGCCGCGGATCGGCATCGCGCATACGTGCTCGCCCTCGACGGCGCGGCGAACGCGGTCTCGATCGGGGACCATCACGCCGCGGCCATCTGCACCGACATCGCGGCCTGGTACGAGGCCGCGCACGGCGATCCGCGGGAGGCCGGGCGCCTGCTCGGCTTCGCCGAGGCGCTGCGACTCTCCAACCGGCTGCCCTCGCCCTACCTCGGAACCGACATCGAGCACCGGAGGTGCGTGGACGCCGTGCTCGAGCGGATCGGAGCCGACGAGTTCGGGGCGATCCTCGGTGCGACGCGACGGACCGCACTCGCCGATGTCGGGGCGTGGATCGCCGCCTCGGCCGATCCGGGCCAGGATCCCTCGGCACCGCCCCGCCTCACCCCGCGGCAGCAGGAGATCGCCTCCCTCATCGCCGAGGGGCTCACGAACAAGGAGATCGCGCGTCGCCTGCTCATCACGGTGAGCACCGTGGAGACGCACATCGAGCACATCTTCCGCAAGCTCGACGTGGTCTCGCGGGCCCAGGTCGCCGCGTGGGCGGCTTCGCAGCGCCTCCCCGCGCGGCGGGCCTGACCGGCCCCTCGCGTCACACGTCCAGCACGAGGTGCTGGCCCGGAATCGCCCGCGACACGCAGGGGAAGATGCAGTCGCCCGCCGCCCGCTCCTCCGCGGTCAGCACCTGGTCCCGGTGGTCGACCCCACCCGAGAGCACCGGGGTCTCGCAGGACCCGCAGATGCCGGCGCGGCAGGAGCTCACGACGAAGGCGCCGACCTCCCCGAGACGCTCGAGCAGCGTCGTTCCCGCCGGCACCTCGAGCTCCACCCCGCTGCGCTGCAGCGTGACCGTGAACGCGGAATCGCCCTCCCGCAGCGCCTCGGCGTCGGCGGAGAACAGTTCGGTCCGCACCCGATCGCCGATGCCGAGCTCGTCCGCAATCGCGCGCACGTCGGCGACGAGCCCCTCGGGCCCGCAGCAGTAGACCGCGCAGTCCGGTCCGATCCGCTCCAGCTCGCTCCGCACCGGCGGTCTGCCGGCCTCTCCGCTCGACCACAGCACCGCCTCGTCGTGTCCCTCGAGACGGTGCCCGAACGCGTGACGACCGGTCCCGCTCGCGGTATAGAGCAGACGCCAGGCCGCGCCGGCCTCCGCGAGGTCCTCGACCATCGGCAGGATCGGCGTGATGCCGATCCCCCCGGCGATCAGCAGCGCCTCGCGTCCGGCCCGATACCCGAAGGCGTTCCGCGGCGCTCCCACCCGGAGCCGCGAGCCCCGCACCGCGCACTCGTGCAGCCACCGCGACCCGCCCGACCCCTCCGGCTCGTCGAGCACCGCGATCCTCCACTCCCCCGCGCGCGACCCGCCGCGATCGCCGCAGAGGGAGTACTGGCGCAGACCGAACGGGGTGGCGACATCGATGTGCGATCCGGGCGACCACTCGGGCAGCGCGCGGCCGTCGCTCGATCGCAATCCGAGCGAGACGACGCCGGGCGCCTCGACGGCCCGCTCGCACACCTCGACCTCGATCGCGTCATCGCCCAGTGCCGGGATGTGCGCCGACAGCTCCGCCGCCGAGCCCTTCGTGTCCATGCCGTTCCTTCCGTCGCTCTCCGAGGCGCGGGCCTCGGGCCGGAGGCGGTCCGGCCCTGCCGCCCATGCTGTCCCATCGGAGCTCGAGGCGGCATCGGGGATAACCCCGATGCCGCCGGGCGCATCCCGCTGCGCATGATGGTCGCAGGAGGCGCGCCGCGCCTCCCGACGACAGCCGCGCTACGCGGCGGAAGGGAGCGGTCTCCATGGCGGAGCGCACTCTGGAACGAACGGGGTTCGACCCCGACGAGATCACCTTCGATGCGCTCGAGGGGGATCCCTACGAGCTCTTCGAGCGCCTGCGCACGCACGCGCCGATCGTCCACTCGGAGCGGACCGGCCTGTGGCTCGTCACCAGCTGGGCGGCGTGCAGCCACCTCGGCGCCCTCGCCGACGCCCACACTGCGGGCAGCGAGGACGACAACCGCTTCTTCGGCGTGCCGAACGTGCTGAGCATGGACGGCGCCGCGCACCGCTCCCTCCGGGCGGGCATCGATGATCAGCTGCGGCCGAGAGCCGTGCGCGGCTACGCCGACGAGCTCGCGCGACCGGTCGTCGTCGACTACATCGAGCGGATCCGACCGCGCGGCGGGGCCGACCTCACGACGGAGCTGTTCGAGCGGATCAGCGTCCGCGTGATCGGCGACAAGCTCGGCCTCGGGGAGATCGACGACGACACCCTGATCACCTGGTTCAAGACCCTGAGCGAGGGCCTCGAGCAGCAGTCGCGCGAGAACGACGAGGCCGCCCGGGCGGCCTCGGTGACCGTCGGCGAGATCGATGCCCGCCTGCGGGAGCGGGTGGAGCGGCTGCGCGAGCGGCCGGACTCGAGCATCATCTCCCACATGGTGCACACCGGCGCCCCCGACGGCGAGCCCCGGAGCTTCGAGGACGTCATCGCGTCGATCCGCGTCATCATCCTCGGGGGTTTCCAGGAGCCCGGCAACGCCGTCGCGAACACCTTCCACGGCCTGCTCGGCCGTCCGGATCAGCTCGCACGGCTCGCCGCGGACCCGAAGAGGTACGCCGCGCCCGCACTCGAGGAGGGCCTGCGCTGGATCGCTCCGATCAACTCGGTCGAGCGCACGGCTCGCCGGGACATCGTGACGGAGTGGGGGACGATCCCGGAGGGCACCCCCTTCATCCTCGTGGTCGGCGCCGCGAATCGCGACCGTTCCCGGTTCGAGCGCGCCGACGACTACGACCTCGACCGCAGCTTCCTGCCGCACGCCACGTTCGGCTACGGGGAGCACTTCTGCGCGGGCCACGCGCTCGCGCGGAGCCTCGGCGAGATCATCGTCGAGGAGACCGCCCGGCGGCTGCCCGGCCTGCGGCGCGACCCCTCCGGCGACGTCGAGGTGTCCGGGTTCTTCTTCCGCGGCGCGAAGCACCTCCCCGCCGTCTGGGACGTCTGAGCGAGGGTGCGGAGCAGCCCGGGCGCCGACACCGCGGCGCCCGGGCTGCTCCGTTCCGGGAGGGCCCGGATCCTAGACGACCGTGTTCGCCTGGGTGTGGTCCAGTCCCTCGTAGCGCTCGGGGTGGCGCTTCTGCGTGATGGTCGCGGCGATGACCCCGACCAGGAAGAAGACCACCGGGAGGATCATGAGGACCGTGTTGAGCAGCGGGTTGTCCACCGCGCCCGAGAGCGCGGAGAAGTTGACCATAGCGTTCACCATGATCCCGCCGAACACCAGGAACGACAGCAGCGGGGAGATCGTCGACACCCAGAGGTTCTTCCGGTTGCCGGGGTTCCTGCGGAAGTAGACGAAGATCGCGATGCTCGTGAGCACGAAGACCATCATCAGCGCGAGTGAGCCGAGCGCGATCTCCCAGCCGAAGAACACGTAGGGGTCGATCCCCGAGAGCAGCCAGAGCAGGATGACGACGAGCGCGATCGCCGACGTGGTCAGCGAGGCCACGTAGGGTGCGCCGCTCTTCGGGTGCACGTAGCTCAGCCGCTCCGGCAGCACCGAGTGCCCCATGGAGTGCAGGTAGCGGGCGGCGATGTTGTGGTAGGCGAGCACGCAGGCGAACATCGACGTCAGCGCCACGATCTGCATGATCTGCATGAAGACGGGGCCGACATAGGTCGCCGCGGTCTCGTAGACGATCCAGAACTGGGCCGTCTCGTCGGAGGTCAGCAGGTCCATGACGCCCTGGGTGCCCCAGCCCTGGACGAACCCCCACAGCGCGAAGAAGTAGAAGATCGAGGCCGAGAGGATCGCGATGTAGATGGCGCGCGGGATCGTCTTCTCCGGGTCGCGCGCCTCGTCGCGGAAGATCGCGGTCGCCTCGAAACCGAGGCCGATGCTGAAGCCGAAGAGCAGGCTGATCGCGATCGATCCCGAGAAGAACACCTCGGGGGTGAACTGCTCGGTGATCGAGATCCCCTCTGCCGGGGTCCCGCCCTGGATGAGGACGGCGACGTTCATGATGACGATGACCAGCACCTCGGCGATGAGCACGAACGCGAGCACCTTCGCATTGACGTCGATGTTGGTCACGCCGAGGATCGCGACGACGACGATCATCGCGATGGTCCAGACGTACCACGGCGGCTGGAACGAGTCGGCACCGAAGAACCCCGCGATCGTCTCGTTGATCGAGAGCCCCATGAGGGTGAACACGAAGCTCTGGAAGACCAGGTACCCCGTCATCGCGACGAAGCCGGCGCCGACGCCGACCTTCCTGCCGAGGCCCGCGGTGACGTAGGAGTAGAACGCGCCCGCCTTCGGGACGAACCGGGTCATCGCCGCGAAGCCCGGGGCGAAGAGCAGGAGCAGCAGCGGCACGAAGAAGTAGACGACGGGCAGGCCCGCCCCGTTGCCGTTGATCATGTTCGTCGGCGACGAGACCAGGATCGTGAGGGGTGCGGCCGCCGCGACGACCATGAAGACGATCGCGAGCGGGCCGAGGTTGCCGCGCAGCCGGCCGGAACCGGGTTCGGCGTCCGGCGCCGTTCGCGCCTGCGTTTCTGTTGAAGACATCTTCGTCCTTTGTTCTCGTTGGATGTTTCTGCTGTCGTTGCGGCGCCTCAGAGCGCCGCGCCGGCGACCTGGAGCGCCTTGAAGACCCCGCCGGCCGGGTCGACCACGACACCCCAGGTGCCGAAGGCACTGACGTTGTCGCGGGTGTTCACCGCGCCCCCGGCCGCGGCGGCCGCCTCGACCGCGGCCGTCTGGTCCGCGACCGCGAACCAGGGCAGCCAGTGGGGCGGGAGGAAGGATCGCGCCTCCTCCACGACCTCGTAGGATCCGCGCAGCGCGAGGCCCGCGGCGTCGCGGAAGAAGCACACCTCGTGGGGCACGATCGGATCGTGGACCGAGTCCGGGAAGAGCGCCCGCTGGAACGCGACCTGGGTCTCCAGGTCGTGGTTGGTGGGATCCACGAGCGCCAGGCGGCCGAGCTCCGTCGAGACGGGCACGGCTCGTCCCGGCGCGGGGACGGCGAGACCGAAGGGTGCGCCGAACGGGTCGAGCAACCACGACGCCGCGCCCGGGATCAGCATCGGCTCCGCCTCCCGCAGCAGGGTCGCGCCGGCGGCCAGCGCGCGCTCCACCGCCGCGGAGAGGTCCTCCGCGCCGAGGAAGACGTGCCAGCCGAC
>NZ_JAIVPF010000005.1:0-12793 GCF_053528595.1 Leucobacter sp.
ACCGGGAGCACGGCTCCCGCCACTGCGGTCGAAGCGCCGACGGCCGCCGCACGCGCCCGGCGCAGGCCGCCAGGCCGCCGGCCCCCGTCCGCTCGTGTTGTTCTCAAACGCATTCCAACTTCCTTCCCACTCGGCGCGCGATCCCCTCCGGCCGGCGGCGAGAAGACTCGTCGCCGGACAGGGAAGGGCGGAGCGAGCGCCTCAGTACGTACAGCCGATCCCGGAGCGGGCAACCGCAAGGACTCTCGCTGGATCGCAAGACTCCGGCAGGCCCCGGGTGCAAGTCTGTTGTCTCGGCGGGCGCTTCTCAGGCGCCTTGAGGCAAATGACCACAGAAATGCGGACAAATGAGGCGCGGGGCTTGAGTGGGGCTCCTGGTTGGTCTATTGGGTGGGTCGTGGGACCCGCCCCTGTCATCCTGCGCGGCGCGGGATCCGCTCTCGTCGTCCCGCGCGCCGCGGGATCCGCGCCCTCGTCATCCTGCGCGAGCCTGCGAGTCGCAGGATCCACCGGCATGGATGCTGCGTACTGCGACTCGCTCTGGCGCGGTGGCGCCATCGCGGAATGCGCGGAACGCTGACGCGTTCCGCTTCGAGCATTCCGCGCACGCAGCATGACGGGCTTCGCCGCGTGCAGCACGACCGGCGGCCGCCCGGGTGCTTCTACTCCTCCGGGAGCAGGCCCGCCACGAGGGCGTCGACCACGTCGTCGGTCGGGGTGTCCGGATCGATCGGCGTCGTGAGCCGATCGAGCAGCAGCCCGTCGATCGCGTAGTGGAACAGCGCGATCTCCGCGCGGCCGCCGGGCAGCCCCGCCGACTCGTTGAACGCGGCATCGGCTTCGAGGCCGGCGCGCAGCCAGGGGCCGAGGATGGTCGCGAGCTCGGGGCGGCGTGCGGAGTCGAGCCGCAGCTCGAAGAGGGCCCGGGTGACATCCGGTTCCGCCGAGAGACGACGCACGATGTCCCGGACGTAGTCCGCGAAGAGGGCGCGGCTGGGGCGCTGATCCGCTCGGCGGGCGAGATCCTCGGCCGTGGGTGCGAGCCGCTCGCCGATCCGCTCGAACAGCCCCGTGATGAGCGCGTCGCGGCTGCGGAAGTAGTTCGACGCGGTGCCGGTCGGCACACCCGCCTCGGCGTCGATCGCGCGGTGGGTCAAACCGCGCGATCCGTCGCGGGCGAGCACCGCGATGCCCGCATCGGCGAGCGCACTGCGGCGCGCAGGGTTCCTGGCCATGCCTCCACCCTAGCGCAACCACTGCAGCTGTTGTAGTCTGCGATTGCTGCAACCGCTGCAGCTGTAGTGATTGGAGACACGATGCGAGACCTGACCTACTACGTCGCCGTCAGCCTGGACGGCTTCATCGCCGGCCCGCACGGCGAGTTCGACACCTTCCTCGCCGAGGGGGACCACATGGCGCCGATCTGGGAGCGCTATCGCGGCACCGCGCCGACGATGCTGGCGGAGGCAGCGGGCCTCTCGGTGGCGAACGGCCCCTTCGACACCGTGCTCATGGGCTGGAACACCTACGCGGTCGGCCTTCCCGAGCACCACCTGCCGAACCCGTACGAGCACCTGCGGCAGATCGTCTTCTCCCGCTCTCACGAGGCTCCGGCCGGAAGCGGGGCAGTGCGCGTCACCGACGCCGATCCGGTGGAGACGGTTCGTGCGCTGAAGCGGGAGGAGGGGAGCGGGATCTGGCTGTGCGGCGGCGGAGCGCTGGCGGCGGTGCTCGCGGACGAGATCGATCGGCTCGCCCTGAAGATCAATCCCGTGATGCTCGGCGACGGGGTCCCGCTGTTCGGGCCGAGGGAGTACGCGCCGCAGTTCTGGAAGCGCGACGGCACGAGGGCGTTCGACTCCGGCGTGATCCTCGCGGAGTACCGCCGGGCCTGATTCGGCCGCGGGGTGCCCGGTCCCGAGAGCTCCGACTCACGGAGCGCGGGGGCCCCGGCGGGGCCGGACGCGGGAACCCCTCACGCCCACAGCATGGCGCGTGCCGGAGACTCCAGGAGATCGCCGACGATCCTCAGGAAGCGCGCCGCTTCGGCGCCGTCGACGACCCGGTGATCGAACGACAGGCTGAGCGTCAGCACGTCGCGCAGCTCGATCCCGCCGCGATGCTCCCATGGCCGGCGCCGAACGGCGCCCACCGCGAGGATGCCCGTCTGACCCGGCGGCAGGATCGGCGTGCCGGTGTCCACGCCGAACACGCCGATGTTCGTGATCGAGAACGTGCCCCCGGCGAGACTCTGCGGTGTGGTCTTCCCCGAGCGCACCGCGGCGGTCAGCTCCTGCAGCTCGTCGGCCAGTTCGACGAGCGACAGACGGTCCGCCCCGTGGATGTTCGGAACCAGCAGTCCGCGGTCCGTGGCCGCGGCGATCCCGAGGCTCACCGACTCGAACCGCACGATCTCGCCCGTGTCGCCGTCCCACTGCGCGTTGAGATCCGGCACCGCTCGCAGCCCGAGGCACACCGCCCTGGCGACCACCGCGAGCAGTTCGATCCGGCGCTCGGAGAACGTGCGGTCGGTGCGGAGCGATGAGACGAACTCCATCGATCCGGTCGCGTCGACGGTCTGGAACACGGTCGCGTGCGGGGCCGTGAAGGCGCTCTGCACCATGGCCTCCGCGGTGCGCTTGCGCACTCCCGTCACCGGGACCCGGGTCGTCCGGCCCGCCCGAGCCCCGACCGCGGAGGGCCCGGAGGCTCCGGACGCCGCGGCGGCGGACGCAGCGATCCCAGGGCTCCCGCGCCCCGAGGCGGGCGAGTCGCCCGCCTCGGCGTAGCGGTCGACATCCTCGCGGGTGATGAGCCGATCGCCGACGGAGCTCGCGACCGCCTCGAGATCGACTCCGCTGCGGCGCGCGTGGACGCGAACCGGCGGGGTGGCCCGCGGGCGGCGCTTCCGCCCGGACCCGGCGGCCGGGGCGGGACCGGCGGCCGGGGCGGGACCGGCGGCCGGGGCCGCTGTCCGGGCGCGCCTGCGCCGCGCGGGGCGCCCCGACTCGTCGGCGGCCGCACCGTACCCCACGAGCGTGGGCTCGCGCGCCCCCGCAGATGCGCTGCCTGCCGTGCCGTCCACCGGGCTGCCTGCCGTGCCGTCAGTCGGGCCCCGCGACGCGCGACCCGGCGCACTGCCGGCCGAGTGCGCGGACGATGCGCCCGGGCCGGCGTCGCCCGCGCCCGCGACCTCGAACGAGACCAGCGGCGACCCGACCTCCACGGTGTCGCCGATCTCGGCGTGCAGCCGCGACACCGCGCCGGCATAGGGCGAGGGGATCTCGACGATCGCCTTCGCGGTCTCCACCTCGGCCAGCGGCTGGTTCAGGGCGACCGCGTCGCCGGCCCCGACGAGCCACTGCACGATCCTCGCCTCGACGAGGCCCTCGCCGAGGTCGGGAAGGAGGAACGTCGTGGTCATCGGCCCGCCCCCGTCTGCTCGCCCAGCGGCACCATCACCTGATCCACCGCGTGGAGGATGCGGTCGAGATCGGGCAGGTGGTGCTTCTCGAGTTTCGCCGGCGGGTACGGGATGTCGTGGCCCGTCACCCTTCGCGGCGCCGCCTCGAGGTACTCGAAGTCGCGCTCGACGATCGAGGCGATGAGCTCCGCGGCGGGGCCCGCCTCGCGGGAGGCCTCGTGCACCACCACCACGCGCCCGGTGCGCGAGACGGAGCCCGAGATGGTGTCGTAGTCCACCGGAGACAGCGAGCGCAGGTCGATGACCTCGATCGAGATCCCCTCGTCCGAGGCCGCCGCCGCGGCGTCCAGGGCGGTGGGAACCAGGGCGCCGTAGGCGAGCAGCGTGACGTCGCCGCCCGTGCGCAGCACTCTCGCGGTGTCCATGGCCGGCAGCTCCGCGATGCCGGAGCGCGTCGTCGCGGGGCTCTTCGCGTGGTAGAGGCGCTTCGGCTCGAGGAAGACGACCGGGTCGTCCGAGGCGATCGCCTGGCGCAGCACGTCGTAGGCGTCCTGCCCGTTCGAGACGACCGCCACCCGCAGGCCGGCGGTGTGCATGAAGTAGGCCTCGGGGGATTCGGAGTGGTGCTCGGCGGCCCCGATCCCGCCCGCCCACGGGATGCGCACGGTCACCGGCATCTTCACCCGGCCGCGGGTGCGGGCGTGGAGCTTCGCGAGCTGCGACACGATCTGGTCGAAGGCCGGGTACACGAAGCCGTCGAACTGGATCTCGACGACCGGCCGGAACCCGCGGAACGCGAGCCCGATCGCGGTGCCGACGATGCCGGACTCGGCGAGCGGCGTGTCGATCACCCGCTTCTCGCCGAACTCCTCGAGCAGGCCGTCGGTGATCCGGAACACGCCGCCGAGCGCGCCGATGTCCTCGCCGAGCAGCACCACCTTCTCGTCCTCCCGCAGTGCGTCGCGCAGGGCGGCGGTGAGCGCCTTCGCCACGGTGGTCGTCTGCGTCATCGGTCTTCCTCCTCCGGTTCGAAGCCCGAGAGATAGGCGGCATAGGCGTCGCGCTGCCGAGCGAGCTCGCGGTGCGGCTCCGCGTACACGTGGTCGAAGAGCGACAGGGGCGGCGGGGTCTCCATGGCGAGGCAGGCGGCGCGCATGTCCATGGCCAGCTGATCGCCGTCGGCGAGGATCCGCCCGTGCCGATCGTCGTCGAGCGCGCCGATCCCGCGCAGGTGCTTCTCGAGCCGGATCAGGGGGTCGCGGCGGGCCCAGGTCTCGAGCTCCTCCGCCGAGCGGTACCGCGTGGGATCGTCCGCCGTGGTGTGCGGCCCGAGCCGGTACGTGACGGCCTCGATGAATGCCGGCCCCCGCCCGGAGCGCGCGTGGTCGGCGGCCCAGCGCATCGCGGCGAAGCAGGCGAGCACGTCGTTGCCGTCGACCCGGATGCTCGGAACGCCGAAGCCCGCGGCGCGGCGCGCGAGGGAGTGCTTCGACTGGACCGCCACGGGCTCCGAGATCGCCCACTGGTTGTTCTGGCACACGAAGACGACCGGGACCTCGTAGCTCGCGGCGAAGACCAGCGCCTCGTTCGTATCGCCCTCGCTGGTGGCGCCGTCGCCGAAGTAGGCGGCGGAGACCTGCTCGCCGCCGTCGTCGCGGATGCCGAGCGCGTAGCCGACGGCGTGCAGGGTCTGCGCGCCGATCACGATCTGCATCGGCGCTATGGAGAGCGCATCGGGATCGTGGCCGGATCCCGACTCTCCCCGCCACATGCGCACGAAATCGCCCGGAGCCGCGCCCCGCGCGTAGACGAGCCCGAGCTCGCGGTAGCTGGTGAAGAGGAAGTCGTCGTCGCGCAGGGCGCGGACGGTGCCGATCTGCGCCGCCTCCTGCCCCTTGCACGGCGGCCAGAGGCCCAGCTGCCCCTGCCGCTGCAGCGCAACGCCCTCCGCGTCGATCCGCCGCAGGACGGACATGTCGCGGTAGAGGCCGCGCAGCCAGTCGGCGTCGCAGTGCTCCACGTAGGAGTCGAGCCTGCTGCCTGCGACGCGCTCGCCCTCCGCGTCGAGCAGTACCTCGCAGTCTTCCAGCGCGTGCTCGCGCGGACGGGTGTCGTGCAACGGCGCCATCGTCGTTCCTCCAGGTCTGCACCGAGCCGGACCCCGGGGGTTCACACGCTCCCACCTTCGCGACCGCGGTGTTCTTCGAAGGTAAGTCGCATTCATCAGTCTGCACAAGTTGCGCCGAGAAAACTCAACAGTCTGATGAATACTGGCTCGCACCATGGGTTAGAATGCAGCATTATGATCAAGATGGATCGCGTCGATCGAGCCCTGCTGGCCGCGCTCGCGAAGGACCCGCGCGCGACCGTCGTCGCGCTGGCCGATCAGCTGAACGTCTCCCGCAACACGGTGCAGGCGCGCATGGCGAAGCTCGAGAGCAGCGGGGCCGTTCTGGGTTACGAGCGCGCCTTCTCCCCGGCGCCCTGGGGGTACCCGCTGCAGGCCTTCCTCAGCATCGGGGTGCGGCAGGTGCGGCTGCCGCAGATCGTCGAGATGCTCGGCGAGATCCCGGAGGTGCTGCAGGTGCACGGCCTGAGCGGTCGCGTCGACCTGATGGCCCTCGTCGCGTGCCGGGACACCGCGCACCTCTTCGACCTCGACGCGAGCATCCTCGCCATCGACGGGGTCGAGCGCACCGAGACCGCCTTCGTGATGCGCGAGCTCGTGCCGTATCGCGTGCTGGGGCTGGTCGAGCGGTAGCGGCCAGCCGGGGCGCGGTCACGCCAGTCCGAGCGAGCGGCTGATGACGAGCAGCTGCACCTCGTTCGTGCCCTCTCCGATCTCCAGCACCTTCGAGTCGCGGAAATGACGTGCGACCGGGAACTCGTTCATGAATCCGTTGCCGCCGAAGATCTGCGTCGCGTCGCGGGCGTTGTCCATCGCGGCGTCGCTCGCCGTGAGCTTCGCCAGGGCGGCCTCGGTCTTGAACGGCCTTCCCGCGTCGCGCAGCCGAGCCGCGTGGTGCCAGGCGAGCCGCGCGAGGTGGACGCGCTGCCGCATGCGGGCGACCATGAACTGGATGCCCTGTCGCGTCGCGAGCGGCGAGCCGAACACGGTGCGCGCCCGCGCGTACTCGGCGGCCGCCTCGAGGCAGCCCTCCGCGGCGCCCGTGGCGAGGGCTGCGATCGCGATGCGCCCCTCGTCGAGCGCGTCGAGGAAGTTCGCGAGACCGCGCCCGCGCTGTCCGAGGAGGTGGGAGGCGGGCACGCGTACCTCCTCGAAGGCGAGGGGGTGCGTGTCGGAGGCGCGCCAGCCGACCTTGTCGTAGGACGGCCCCACGGTGAACCCGGGCGTGCCGTTCGGCACGATGATCGTCGAGATCTCCTTCTTGCCGTCGGTCTCGCCCGTCACGGCGGTCACGGTGACGAAGCGCGTGACCGGGGTGCCGGAATTGGTGATGAACTGCTTCGAGCCGTTGATCACCCACTCGTCGCCGTCGAGTCGGGCGGTGGTCCTGGTCGCGCCCGCGTCGGATCCCGCTTCGGGTTCCGTGAGCCCGAAGCCCGCGAGCGCGCGCCCCGTCAGCAGCTCGGGGAGGTACTCGCGCCGCTGCTCATCGGTGCCGAAGCGGTAGACGGGCATGGCGCCCAGGCCGACGGCGGCCTCGAGCGTGATGGCGATCGACTGATCCACGCGCGCCAGCCCCTCGATCGCGAGGCACAGGGCGAAGTAGTCGCCGCCCTGGCCGCCGTGCTCCTCGGGGAACGGGAGGCCGAACAGCCCCAGCTCGCCCATCTGCGCGACGACGCCCAGGTCGAGGGTGTGCGTGCGATCGGCCTCGTAGGCCTGGGGTGCGACGACGTCCTCGGCGAATTCGCGCACCATCTCGGCGAGCGCCTGCTCCTCGTCGGTGAGATCCGGGTGGTTCATGGGAGTGCTCCAAGCCGCATTGCTTCGATTACTGATGAGTAACTCACTTCGCGAAAAGGATAGCAATACTTCAGTTCTTTCGGTAGTGTTCGATTACCGATGAGTAATCATCGTGGCAGTGGAGCGCATCGCCCGGCGCGGCGCGATGCGAGAGAAGAGGGCGGCTGACATGGCGTCGACACAGCAGTCTCCGACGTACCGCGGGCTGGTCGAGGAACTGCGCGCGCGGCTGGGCGAGGCCGCGCTGGGAGGCCCCGAGCGCGCCCGGCAGCGCCACGTGTCGCGGGGCAAGCTGCCGGCACGCGATCGGGTCGACCTCCTGCTCGACGAGGGGAGTCCTTTTCTCGAGGTGGCTCCGCTCGCCGGGTTCGGGCTGTACGGCGGTGACTGTCCCGGCGGCGGAGTGATCACCGGCATCGGCCTGATCCACGGCAGGCACGTCATGGTCGTCGCCAACGACGCGACGGTGAAGGGCGGCACCTACTACCCGATCACCGTCAAGAAGCACCTGCGCGCGCAGGAGATCGCCGCCGAGAACCGCCTGCCCTGCGTGTATCTCGTCGACTCGGGCGGGGCGTTCCTGCCGATGCAGGACGAGGTCTTCCCCGACCGGGAGCACTTCGGGAGGATCTTCTACAACCAGGCGCGCATGTCGCGCGACGGGATCCCGCAGATCGCGGCGGTGATGGGCTCGAGCACGGCCGGCGGAGCCTACGTGCCCGCGATGAGCGATGAGACCGTGATCGTGCGGAATCAGGGCACGATCTTCCTCGGCGGCCCGCCGCTGGTGAAGGCCGCGACCGGCGAGGTCGTCACCGCGGAGGAGCTCGGAGGCGGTGAGGTGCACACGCGGATCTCGGGGGTCGCCGACCACCTCGCCGAGAACGACGAGCACGCCCTGCAGATCGTGCGCGACATCGTCGCCACCCTTCCGCCGCAGCCCCCGCTCGTCGAGCCCGCGTCGTCGGAGACGGCGGCCGATCCAGCGCCGGGCGACCTGCTCGACGTGGTGCCGGTCGAGCTCACGACACCCTACGACGTGCGCGAGATCGTCGGCCGCGTCGTGGACGGGGGCGAGTATTCGGAGTTCAAACGAGACTACGGCGCCACGCTCGTCACGGCCTTCGCCGCGATCCACGGGCACCGGGTCGGGATCCTCGCCAACAACGGCGTGCTCTTCGGCGAATCGGCCCTGAAGGGCGCGCACTTCATCCAGCTCTGCGATCAGCGGCGCATCCCGCTCGTCTTCCTCCAGAACATCGCCGGATTCATGGTCGGGCGCGAGTACGAGTCGGCCGGCATCGCCAAGCACGGGGCCAAGATGGTGAACGCGGTCGCCACGGCCACGGTGCCGAAGCTCACGGTGGTGGTCGGCGGCAGCTTCGGCGCCGGCAACTACGGCATGGCGGGCCGCGCCTATTCGCCCCGCTTCCTCTGGCTCTGGCCGGGCGCGCGGGTGTCGGTGATGGGCGGGCCGCAGGCGGCCTCCGTGCTCTCGACCGTGCGCAGGGAGCAGATCGAGGCGGGCGGCGACTCCTGGTCGGCCGAGGAGCAGGCCGAGTTCGAGGCCCCGATCCGGGCGCAGTACGAGGCTCAGGGGAGCCCGTACTACTCGACCGCGCGCCTGTGGGACGACGGGATCATCGAACCCGGTCAGACCCGCGACGTGCTCGGGCTCGCGCTCGACGTGGTCATGCGGGCCCCGCTCGACGATGCCGGCTACGGCGTGTTCAGGATGTGAGCGAGATGTTCGAGACCGTGCTGATCGCCAACCGGGGCGAGATCGCCTGCCGCATCATCGAGACGCTGCGGCGCCTCGGGATCCGCTCGGTCGCGGTGCACAGCGACGCCGACGCGACCGCCCGCCACGTCGTGCTCGCCGACCGCGCCCGGCGGCTCGGCCCGGCGCCCGCGGCGCAGAGCTACCTGAACATCGACGCCGTGATCGCCGCCGCGCTCGAGAGCGGCGCCCAGGCCATCCACCCCGGCTACGGCTTCCTGGCCGAGAACCCCGACTTCGCGCGGGCCTGCGACGCCGCCGGGATCGTGTTCATCGGGCCGACGCCCGACGCGGTCGGCGTGATGGGGGACAAGATCGCCGCGAAGCTCGCCGTCGAGCAGCGCGGCGTGCCGACGGTCCCGGGCTTCGCCCGGCCGGGGCTCACGGATCGGGAGCTGATCGACGCGGCGCCCGCCGTCGGGTACCCGCTGCTGATCAAACCGTCCGCGGGCGGGGGCGGCAAGGGCATGCACGTCGTCGAGCACGAGGCCGGGCTCGCCGAGGCGATCGCCGCGGCGCGGCGCGAGGCCCTGGCGAGCTTCGGCGACGATGCGCTCCTCCTCGAGCGGTATCTCTCCACGCCGCGCCACATCGAGGTGCAGATCCTCGCCGACCGGCACGGCGACGTGATCCACCTGGGGGAGCGCGAGTGCTCGCTGCAGCGCCGCCACCAGAAGGTCATCGAGGAGGCGCCGTCCCCGCTGCTCGACGAGGCGACCCGCGCCGCGATCGGCGAGGCGGCCTGCGAGACCGCGCGGAGCGTCGCCTACCACGGCGCGGGCACCGTCGAGTTCATCGTCGAGGCGTCCCGGCCCGACGAGTTCTTCTTCATGGAGATGAACACGCGGCTGCAGGTGGAGCACCCCGTGACCGAGCAGATCACGGGCGTCGACCTGGTGGAGCAGCAGCTGCGCATCGCCGCGGGCGAGCCCCTCGGCCTCGCGCAGCACGAGGTGCGCCTCCGGGGGCACAGCATCGAGGCCCGCGTGTACGCCGAGGATCCCCGGACCGGATTCCTGCCGACCGGGGGGCGGGTCGATTTCGCCGCCCATCCCGGCGGGCCGGGGATCCGCGTCGACACCGCGCTCTCCTCCGGCCTCACGGTCTCCGTCGACTACGATCCCATGCTCGCCAAGATCATCGCGTGGGGCGACACCCGGGAGGCGGCGCGCCGTCGGCTCGTCGCCGCGCTCGGCGACACGGCCGTGATCGGCTTCCCCACGAACATCGAGTTCATGCGGCTGCTGCTGGAGCTTCCCGAGGTGCGCGCCGGCGAACTCGACACCGGCCTGATCGAGCGGCACCAGGAGCGCCTCCCGTACGCGAGCCCGGACGACCGCGCGTTCGCCGAGGCGGCGCTGCTGCTCGACGCGGCCGCGACCGGCCGGGCGGGGCGACGACCGTGGGACCGCCGCGACGGCTGGCGCCTCGGCGAGCCGAGCCCGCGCGTCTACGCACTCGTCGGCGGCGATGAGCGGCGCACCGTGCGCGTCTCGGGCACGGCGCCCGACGGGGTGCGCGTGCGCATCGGCGACGCACCCGAGGACCGCGCCGCGCGGCTCGTGCGCCACGAGGCGCATCGATGCACCATCGATCTCGGCGGTGAGACCCGCAGCTCGTTCGTCCGGGTGGAGCGGGACCGGGTGCGCCTCGTGCGGGACGGCGCCGAGCTCGAGATCCGCGCCGAGCGACGGAAGCACGGCGCCGAATCCGAGGCGGGCGGCGAGCCGCGGCTCGAATCGCCCATGCCGGGCACCGTGGTGCTGACCCCGGTCGAGAACGGCGCGACGGTCGCGGTCGGCACCCCGATCGTCGTGGTCGAGGCGATGAAGATGGAGCACGTGCTGCGGGCGGGAGTCGCGGGCGTCGTGTCGCTGCGGACGGCGGCGGGAGACACCGTCGCGCGGGGCCAGACGCTCGCGGTCATCACGGTGGCGGAGGCTGCGGAGACGGCGGAAGCCGCGGAGACTCCGGGGATACTGGAGACGTCGGAGACGGAGGAGGACGCATGAGCGGGAAGCGCATCGAGCAGCGCGGGCTCTACTTCGAGGAGTTCGAGGAGGGCGCCGTGTACCTGCACCGCCCCGGCCGCACGATCACCGAGGCCGACAACGTGCTCTTCACCACGCTCACGATGAACACGCAGTCGCTGCACCTCGACGCCGCGTGGAGCGAGGGCACGGAGTTCGGAGAGCGGCTGGTGAACAGCATGCTGACGCTGTCCACGCTGGTGGGGCTCTCGGTGTCCCAGCTCACGATGGGCACCATCGTGGCCAACCTCGGCTTCAGCGAGGTCTCGTTCCCGGCTCCGGTGCGCATCGGCGACACGCTGTACGCCGAGACCCGCATCGCCGGCACACGGACCTCGGCGTCCCGCCCGGGGCAGGGGATCGTGACGTTCGAGCACACCATGCGCAACCAGCACGGCGCCGTGGTGGCGCTCGCCACGCGGGCGACGCTGATGCGGTGCGCGCCCGCCCGGGAGGAGGGGTGATGCCGGGACCGGCGCTGCTCTTCTGCCCCGCGGACCGCCCCGAGCGATACGCGAAGGCGCTCGCCGCCGCCGACGCGGTCATCATCGACCTCGAGGACGCCGTGGCCCCGGAGGACAAGGCGGGCGCCCGGCTCGCGCTCGCGGCGCAGGAGGTCGATCCCGAGCGCACGATCGTGCGTGTCAACGCGGCGGGCGGCGCCGACCACGTGGCCGATCTCGCGGCGCTGGCCGGCACCCCCTATCGCACCATCATGCTGGCCAAAACCGAGAGCGGGGCGCAGCTCGACGGGCTCGCCGCCGCCGGGTATCGTGTCATCGCGCTCTGCGAGACCGCCCTCGGCGTGGAGCGCTGCGCGGAGATCGCCGGCCACCCGGCCGTGGCCGGAGTGATGTGGGGGGCGGAGGACCTGGTCGCCGGCATGGGCGGGCGCTCCAGCCGGCACGCCGACGGCTCCTACCGCGACGTCGCACGATACGCCCGCTCGCGGGTGCTCCTGGCCGCGAAGGCCGCGGGCAAGCTCGCGATCGACGCCGTGCACCTCGAGATCGCCGACATTGAGGGGCTGCGCCGGGAGGCGCTCGACGCCGTCGCGTGCGGCTTCGACGCCACGGCCTGCATCCACCCCTCGCAGGTCGCGGTGATCCGCGACGCCTACGCTCCCTCGGCGGAGCAGCGGGCCTGGGCGCGGCGCGTGACCGCCGCCGCCGCGGGGCAGCACGGCGTCTTCCGCTTCGAGGGCCGGATGATCGACGAGCCGGTGCTGCGCCAGGCGCGCGCGATCCTCGGACCGGCCTGATCCCGCCCCGGCGTTCTAGGCCTCGCTCGCCTCGGTCTCGCGCACCGGCGCGAGCAGCGCCGCGTGCGCCATCGCGGCGAGGATGCGCGCCGCGCGCGGCCCGCTCGACGCCGCGCTGTGCGGGGTGGAGTTGAGCAGGCCCACGACGGCGAGCAGGCGGGTCTGCGCCTCCTCCGAACCGAACTCCGGCCGGATCGCCGTCAGCACCTGCTCCCACTCGCGCAGGTACTCGCGCTGCAGGCGGCGCACCTTCCGATTCGTCTCCTCGGGAAGGCTCGCGAGCTCCCGGCCCTGCACCACGATGATGTCGGGCTCGGCGGTCGCGAACTCCACGTGGAAGGCGATGAGCTCTTCGAGGGTCTCCTCG
>NZ_JAIVPF010000006.1:0-7127 GCF_053528595.1 Leucobacter sp.
ACAACGGCGAGGACCCGAACATGACGCTCGAGGAGGCCTCGGCCCACCCGAAGGTGCTCGCCGAGGTGCAGAGCGCCATCGACCACGGCAACAAGTACGTCTCCCGGGCCGAGTCGATCCGCAAGTTCGTGATCCTGCCGACCGAGTTCATCGAGGCCAACGGCCACCTCACGCCGAAGATGAGCATCAAGCGCGACAACATCCTGCGCGACTTCGCCGGTGAGATCGCGAAGCTCTACGGCGACAACCCGCAGACGGAGGCGGTCAGCGTCGGCAAGTAGTCGCCGCGCGCAGCGCGGAGGGGCGGTGACCGGTCGCACCGGTGGCCGCTCCTCCGCGCTCATCGGCTCCTCCGGTCATCCAGCGCGAGCTCTCGGCGGAAGCCCTCGTCAGCGCGGACGTCAGAACCAGGCCGACTGGCGGATCCGTCGCATCGCCTCGCCGCGCGCCTCGCGGTCCAGACGGTTGATGTAGAGCTTGCCGTCGAGGTGGTCGCACTCGTGCTGCAGCGCCTGTGCGAGCAGGCCCTCCCCCGAGATCACGACCTCGGCGCCGTCGAGATCGATCCCCCGCACCGTCGCCCGCGGGTAGCGCATCACCTCGAACCAGAGGTCGGGCACCGAGAGGCAGCCCTCGCCGGTCGGCACGGGGTCCCCCTCCAGCGCCACGATCTCGGGGTTGATGACGTAGCCGACCTCACCGTCGATGTTCAGGCTGAAGGCGCGCTGGGTGTGGCCGATCTGGGTCGCGGCGAGACCGGCGCGGCCCTCCATGTCGACGGTCTCGCAGAGGTCGGCGATCAGCGCTCGCACGCCCTCGTCGATCTCCGTCACGGGGTCGCACACGGTGCGCAGCACCGGGTCGCCGAACAGTCTGATCTCTCGAATGGCCACTGGCAGTCCTTCCCGTCGTCCTGCGCGCGGCGAAGCCGGTCATGCTGCGCGAGCGGAGTGAGTCGCCGTACGCAGGATCCATGTCGTCGTCACCATGGATCCTGCGATCCGCTTCGCGGCCGCAGGATGACGCATCCTGCCGGCGCAGATCTATCAGCCTACGCGATGGTGGCGATGAGGTCGCCGGCTTCGAGGGAGCGGGTGCCGGTGAACACGATGCGTTCGATGGTGCCGGTGATGGGTGCGGTGATCGCGGCTTCCATTTTCATGGCCTCGATCGTGGCGACGGGTTGGCCGGCCTCGACGGTGTCGCCGACGGCGGCCTTCATGGTGACGGTGCCGGAGAAGGGGGCGGCGACGTGGCCGGGGATGGTGCGGTCGGCTTTCTCGGCGACGGGGGTGTCCACGGCGACGTGCTCGTCTTTCACGAACACCTGCCTGAGCTGCCCGTTGACGCGCACCATGACGGTGCGCACGCCCTTGTCGTCGGCTTCGCCGATGGCTTCGAGTCCGACGTAGAGGCGGATGCCCTTCGCGAGGTCGATGGCGTGCTCCTGCCCGGCCTCGAGGCCGTACAGGTAGTCGGGGGTGTCGAGCACGGACAGGTCGCCGTACTGCTCGCGCGCCTGCTCGTACTGGCGGGTGGGTTGCGGGAACAGGAGCCGGTTGAGTGCGGTCCGGCGTTCCTGACTGCTGCCCGCGAGCGCGGCTTCGTCGTCGGCGGTGAGGGGGGCGACCTGAATGTTCACGTCGCGTCCGGCGAGCACCTTCGAACGGAACGGTTCGGGCCAGCCGCCGGGGATCTCGCCGAGCTCGCCCGCGAGGAACCCGACGACGGAGTCGGGGACGTCGTAGCCTGCGGGGTTCGCCTCGAAATCGTCCGGGTCGGCGTCGACGGCGGCCAGGTGCAGGGCGAGATCGCCGACGACCTTGGACGAGGGGGTGACTTTCGGGATGCGGCCGAGGATGCGGTCCGCGGCGGCGTACATGTCCTCGATCTTCTCGAAGTTCTCGGCGAGGCCCAGCGCGATGGCCTGCTGGCGCAGGTTGGAGAGCTGCCCGCCGGGGATCTCGTGCGTGTACACGCGGCCCGTGGGCGAGGGCAGGCCCGACTCGAACGGCCGGTACAGGCCCCGCACCGCATCCCAGTAGGGTTCGAGGGCGTACACGGCGTCCGCGTTCAGTCCCGTGTCGCGGTCAGTGTCCGCGAGGGCGGCCACGAGCGCGGACAGCGACGGCTGGCTGGTGGTGCCCGACATCGGCGCCGATGCCGCATCCACCGCGTCCACGCCCGCCTGCGAGGCGGCGAGGAGGGTGGCGAGCTGCCCGCCCGGCGTGTCATGGGTGTGGAGGTGCACGGGCAGCTCGAAGCGCTCCCTGAGCGCGGCCACGAGCTTCGCCGCAGCCGCGGGACGCAGGAGCCCGGCCATGTCCTTGATCGCGAGGATGTGCGCGCCCGCCTCCACGATCTGGTCGGCGAGGCGCAGATAGTAGTCGAGGGTGTACTTGTCCTCGGCCGGGGAGAGCAGATTGCCGGTGTACGCCATCGCGACCTCCGCGACGCCCGTCCCCGTCTCCCGCACCGCATCGATCGCGACCCGCATCTGCTGCACGTCGTTGAGGGCGTCGAAGATGCGGAACACGTCCACGCCCGTCGCCGCGGCCTCCCGCACGAACGCGCGCGCCACGTCAGCCGGGTAGGGCGTGTACCCGACCGTGTTCTGGCCGCGCAACAGCATCTGGATCGGCACGTTCGGCAACGCCTCCCGAAGAGCCGCGAGCCGTTCCCACGGATCCTCGCCCAGGAACCTGAGCGCGACATCGTAGGTCGCGCCGCCCCACGCCTCCACCGACCACAGCTGCGGGGTGAGCCGCGCCACGTACGGGGCGACCCGCACCAGATCCCTCGTCCGCACCCGCGTCGCGAGCAACGACTGATGCGCGTCCCGGAACGTGGTCTCGGTCACCGCGAGCGCCGTCTGCTCCCGCAGGCTCCTGGCATACCCCTCCGGCCCGAGCTCGAGCAGCCGCTGCCGGTAACCGTCCGGGACGGGCTGCGCGAGATCCGCCGCCGGCAGCTTCGCCGCGGGATCGATCGCGCCGGGACGCGCCCCGTACGGCTGGTTCACGGTCACGTTCGCGACGTGCTGCAGCAGACGCGTCGCACGATCCTTGGGCTTGTTCATCTGCAGCAGCTCGGGCCGCTCCTCGATGAACGACGTCGCCACATCACCCGCCTGGAACGCGGGATCGGCGAGCACGGCCTGCAGGAACGGGATGTTCGTCGCCACCCCGCGGATCCGGAACTCCCCCAGCGCCCGCCTGGCCCGCACCACCGCATCCTCGAAATCACGGCCCCGGCAGGTCAGCTTCGCGAGCATCGAATCGAAGTGCGGGCTGATCTGCGCCCCCACATTGATCGTGCCGCCATCGATCCTGACCCCGCCGCCGCCCGGCGAACGATACGCCGTGATCCGGCCCAGATCCGGACGGAACCCGTTCGCAGGATCCTCCGTCGTGATCCGGCACTGCAGCGCCGCCCCCCGCAACTGGATCCGATCCTGCGTCAGATCCAGATCCTCGAGCGTCTCCCCCGCCGCGATCCGCATCTGCGAACGCACCAGATCCACATCCGTGACCTCCTCGGTCACGGTGTGCTCCACCTGAATACGCGGATTCATCTCGATGAACACGTGCTCCCCCGCACGCTCCCCCTCGGTGTCCAGGAGAAACTCCACCGTGCCCGCGTTCTCGTACCCGATCGACCGCGCGAACGCGATCGCGTCCCGCGTCAACTCCGCCCGCTTCTGCGCAGACAGATTCGGCGCCGGCGCGATCTCCACGACCTTCTGATGCCGCCGCTGCACCGAGCAATCCCGCTCGAACAGATGCACCGTCGCACCCGTCCGATCCGCCAGCACCTGCACCTCGATATGCCGCGGACGCAGCACCGCCTGCTCGATGAACATCGTCGGATCCCCGAACGCCGACTCCGCCTCCCGCATCGCCGACTCCAGCGCGTCGCGCAGATCCTCCTCGCGCTCCACGCGCCGCATCCCGCGGCCTCCGCCACCGGCCACCGCCTTCGCGAACACCGGGAAGCCGATCTCCCCAGCCCCCACGATCAACGCATCCACATCCGTCGTCGGCGGCGTCGACCGAAGCACCGGCACCCCCGCCCGAATCGCATGCTCCTTCGCCGCGACCTTGTTCCCCGCCATCTCCAAAGCCTCACGCCCCGGACCGATGAACCGGATCCCCGCCGCCTCCGCAGCAGCCGCCAACCCCGGATTCTCCGACAAGAACCCGTACCCCGGATAAATCGCATCCGCACCCGACTCCACCGCAACACGCACGATCTCCGCAACATCCAGATACGCGCGCACCGGATGCCCCACCTCACCGATCAGATACGCCTCATCCGCCTTCAACCGATGCAACGAATTCCGATCCTCATACGGAAACACCGCCACCGTCAACGCACCCAACTCATGCGCCGCACGAAACGCACGAATCGCGATCTCACCACGATTGGCAACCAGAACCTTCTTGAACACGCGGAATACTCCTCTTGTCATCAGTGATCAGCGGCTGCCCAGGCCGGAATATCGTTCGATATCAAGATACATGGTAGCCATTCCCGAGGAGGCACGGAGCCCCGCGGCGCCGAGCCCCGGACGCGGACCGGACCCGCCGGGACGGACGGCCGGAACCGGCGAAGACGGAGGAGCTTCTCCATACACCAGCTGGAGGGGTCCATAATCCCCGCCCGATCGGCCACTTACGCCCGAAACACGGGCCCCACTAGGGTTGTCGCAACCTGCGCGGATCGTCACTGTCGACTCCCCGGGGCCACCACTCACCCATCTCCGTTCGAAGGATGCCATGAACATCACCAGACCGAAGAGCGGCGTGCCTGCGCGCCGCTCCCTCGCAGGAGCGGCAGCACTGACGCTCGCAGCGGGGCTGCTCGCGCTCCCTGTATCCCCCGCCTTCGCCGACGAACCCGTCGACGGTGCTCGCACCTCCGGCGACGCCATGTTCCCGAACGTCGGGAACGGCGGCTACGATGCGCTCGACTACGACGTCGCCATCGCGTGGTCGCCCGACGAGACCCAGCCCGGACCTCCCCCGTCCGGCCCGCATCTCCTCGCGGGCAGCATCTCGGCGGCGACGACCACGATGACCGCCACCACGTCCGGGCAACTGCGCTCGTTCTCGCTCGATTTCGAGGGTATGGAGATCGACTCCGTCCTCGTCAACGGAGAGCCCGCGGAATGGACGCGCGACATCGACGCGGCGTCGATCAAGTACAAGCTCATCGTCACGCCCGCAGCGCCGGTGAGCGGCACCTTCACCACTACGATCGCCTACCACGGCAAGCCCGTGGCCCACATCGACGCCGACGACTCGCAGGAGGGGTGGAGCGCCACCACCGACGGCGCCGTACTGCTCGGGCAGCCCATCGGCATGATGGCCGGCTACCCCCACAACAACACCCCGGCCGACAAGGCGACCTACACCTTCACCGTCGACATCCCGAGCCAACTGTCGACAGCGACGGGCGCGGGGACCTCAGCCTCGGCAGTCGTCAGCAACGGCGAGCTCGTCTCGCGCACGGCGTCAGAAGACGGACAGCGCACTACGTGGAAGTGGCGCCAGAACGAGCAGATGGCGTCCGAACTCGCAGTGATCGGCATCGGGCGCTACGACATCATCGAGGGCGAGATCACCCTCACGGACGGCCGTGTCATCCCGAGCTGGTCGTTCATGGACTCGACCCTCTCGACGGCGAACAAGACGACGATCACCAACCGCGTCGCCCAGCTGCAGACGTTCACGCAGAACCTCGAGAAGGTCTACGGCCCCTATCCCGGCAACAGCACGGGGGTGATCGTTGACACGGTTCCCAGCGCCATCAACTACGCGCTCGAGACGCAGGACCGCTCGTTCTTCCCGTCCGCGAGCTCCGTCGGCGGCAACACGCTCATCCACGAGCTCGTGCACCAGTGGTACGGCAACAACGTCGCGCCGAGCACCTGGACCGACATCTGGATCGGCGAGGGCATGGCCACCTGGGGGCCGACCCACTACAACAGCGCTGCCGGCTTCGGCAGCGGCAACTCCACCGAGCAGACCTACTTCAACTCGTGGAACAACACCGCGCCGACGAGCGCCAACTGGAACATCCCGCCGGGCGCGCAGACCAGCTCCGCAAGCCTGTACGGCTACCAGACCTACACCCGCAGCGCGCAGTTCTGGGAGGCGCTGAAGATCGCCATCGGCGACGAGGCCTTCTTCCAGCTCGTGCCCGAGTATCAGGCGCGCTACGGCGGGCAGAGCGTCGCGAACGCGCAGCTGAAGGCGCTCGCCGAGGAGCTCTCGGGTCATGACCTCACCGCATTGTGGGAGGACTGGATCCTGACCCCGGGCAAGCCGGCCTGGCCCGAGAAGCTGACCGCGAAGATCACCACCCCGGATCGCGAGGAGGCGCTCGAGCGCGGCGACGAGGTCGAGTACACGCTCACCGCGACGAACACCGGGCGGATCCCGCTCGCGACGTCGGTGGTGTCCGTCGATGCGGCCTCCCTGCTCGACAGCGCGACGCTCGAGGATCCGCTGCCCGAGGGCGTCACGCTCGACGGCACGACGCTGTCCTGGGCCGTGCCGGCGACCGCGACGACGGCCGACGCCTCGGTGTCCTTCTCGGCGACCGTGCGGGACACGGCCTCGGGCGGCACGATCGACGCGACCGCACGCGTTGCGACCCTCGGCGGCACCTGCACCGAGTGCTCGACCTCGCTCGCCGTGACCGAGTACGAGCTGGATCCCGCGCCGAAGCCGACCGTCTCGGGCGAGGCGCGCGTCGGAGAGACGCTCACCGCCGGCACCGCCGGTTGGCCCGAGGGCACGTCGTTCGCGTACCAGTGGGCCGTCGGCGGACAGCCGGTGACCGGTGCGACCGCCTCGACCTTCGTCATCCCCTCCGGCGCCGTCGGCAAGACCGTCACCGTCGCCGTCACGGGCTCGAAGGACCGCTACCTGCCGACCTCGGCGACGAGCGATCCGACCGCGACCGTGCAGAAGGCGAAGCCGCAGCCGGCGAAGGATCCGTTCCGTGATGTGTCGAGGTCGGCGAAGTTCTCGCGGGAGATCAATTGGATGGCGGAGCGGGGTCTGTCGACGGGCATCAGGAAGACCGATGCGTCGGGCGGGGTGTACTTCGTGTACGAG
>NZ_JAIVPF010000007.1:0-111262 GCF_053528595.1 Leucobacter sp.
CGGTGCCGAAGGAGCCGGTGTCGAACGGGATCCGCTCGACCTCGAAGCCCGCCTCCTTCAGCGAGGAGGCGATCGCCTCGCCCAGCTGCTGGCGCTGATCGGTCTGCGCGTAGAGGCTGTCGACGTACCAGTCGAGATGCAGGCGCTCGCCGTCCTTGACTCGATAGCCGTCGCCGTCGATCTCGGTCCACCCGGCCTCCTCGAGCAGGGCGATCGCCTCGTCGAGGTCGTAGCCCCACGAGTCGACGAGATCCTCGTCGAACGAACCGGCCGGCGGTGTGCCGGGAAGCGTCGTGCTCCACGCCTTCTCGTAGACGCCGGCGTAGATGCTCTGGAGCAGACCGTCGATGTCGATCGCCGAGCGGAACGCCAGACGCACGTTCTCATCGTCGAACGGAGCCAGGTTGGGATTGATGTTCAGCAGCCACGGGGTGCCCGTGTTGTCCTGCGTGATGATCTGGTTGCCCGCGCTCTCCACCTCGGGGATGTTGAGCGGCGGTACCTGGTCGATCGCGTCCGCCTGACCGGAGTTCAGCGAGCCGATGCGCGACTGGGGCTCCGGCACGAACTGGATCACGACCTCGTCGAGGTACGCGGCGCCCTGGTGGTCCCGGGTCTCGGGAGCCCAGGCGTAGTCCTCGAAGCGCTCGAGCACGAGCTTCGAGCCCGCGACGTACTCGGCGACCCGGAAGGGCCCGGATCCGATCGACAGCGTCGGATCCGCGCTGCGCTGGCCCGGCTCGGTCTCGCTGAGCACCTTGCCGGAGTAGATCGGCCAGTGGGGGGTCGAGAGCTGATGGATGAACGCCGCGTTCGGGCGCGCAAGGTCCACGCTCAGGGTGTACTCGTCCACGACCTCCGTCGACTCGATGAAGCTCGACGACGTCGCGAGGCCCGGCTCGTTCAGCGGCCGGTCGAGGTTCTGCTTGAGCACCTCGGCGTTGAACGGGGAGCCGTCGTGGAAGACGACGTCCTCGCGGAGGGTGAAGGTGTAGTTCAGCCCGTCGTCCGAGATCTCCCACCCGGTCGCGAGATACGGGTGGTACGTGCCGTCCTCCGCCTGGGCGACCACCTGATCGAAGATGCTCGAGTTGATGGAGTTGACGTTCAGGCTCGGGACGACCTGGCTGTCCCAGGTGGGCGGCTCGGTGTTGGCGAGATAGGTGAGCGTTCCGCCCGCGACGGGGGCGGTGCTCGAATCGTCTGCGCCCGCGGACCCGGTGTCTCCCGAGGAGCAGGCGGCGAGGCCGAGAGCGAGGACGAGGCCGAGAGCGAGGCCGGTGGCCGCTCGGCGCAGTGGTCTGCGTGTCATGATGGGTTCCTTACTGGATGGACCGGCCGCGCGATGCCGCCGCCGGGAATGGTGCGGATGGGAGGAATCGGAGTCACAGTCTCGGTATCGCCGAGATCAGTTCTCTGGTGTACGGGTGTTCGGGCTGTTCGAAGATCTGCTCGGGCTCCCCGGTCTCGACGATGCGGCCGTGCTGCATCACGGCGACGTCATGGGCGATGTGCCGGATCACCCCCAGGTCGTGCGAGATGAACAGGAGCGAGACGCCGAGCTGATCCTGCAGATCGGTCAGCAGATCGAGCACCTGCGCCTGGATCGAGACGTCCAGCGCGGAGACCGGCTCATCGCAGACGATCACCTCCGGATCCGTGGCGAGCGCCCGCGAGATCGACACGCGCTGCCGCTGGCCGCCCGAGAGCTCCAACGGGTGGCGCCCGAGGTGCTCGCCCCGCAGCCCGACCTGCTCGAGCAGCTGCACGGCCCGGTCCACACGGTCCTCCGCGGGAACACCGGCCGCACCGAGCGCTTCGGTGAGGATCGCGCGCACGGAGTCGCGCGGATCGAACGAGCCCAGCGGATCCTGCGAGATCGTCTGGATCCGCCGCCGCCGCATTCGCCGTTTCCGCTCCGGCACGCTCGACCACGGCTCTCCGTCGAGGCGGACCTCGCCGGAGCTCGGCTCCGTCAGTCCCAGCACGATTCCGGCGGCGGTCGACTTGCCCGATCCGGATTCTCCCACCAGCCCGAGCGTGGTGCCCCGGCGCACGTCGAACGACACGTCGAACAGCACCTGGGTGCCCCCGCCCCCGGGGCGGGGATACACCTTGTTCAGCGCGCGCGCCTCGATCACGGGAGGGGCCGGATCGATGCTCCCCGGTGAGAGCGGCTGTGCGGCCGGACCCAGTCGGTCGGCGAAGGAGAAGGGCGGGAGCTTCGAGAGCCGGGTGCCCCGGGAGCTGCCCGAGGGAATCGCGGCGATGAGCTCCTTCGTGTACGAGGCCTGCGGATCGCGGAGCACCGCGTCGGGGTCGCCGCGCTCGACCAGCTCACCGCCCCGCAGCACGAGGATCTCATCCGCGAGCGAGGACACGACGGCGAGGTCATGGCTGACGAGCAGCAGCCCGGTGCCCTGCGCCTTCAGGCGCGCGAGCAGCGCCAGCACCTGCTTCTGCACGGTGACGTCGAGCGCGGTCGTCGGCTCGTCGGCGATCAGCACCCTGGGGTTCGCCGCCACGGCGCTCGCGATGAGCGCGCGCTGCCGCAGCCCGCCCGAGAGCTGGTGCGGGTACTGGCGGAGCCGGAGTGCTGCATCAGCGATCCCGACCTCCGAGAGCAGCTCCGCGGACCGCGAGAGGCGCTCCGACCGGTTCAGCTCGGTGTGCAGCCGGAGGGGCTCGTTCAGCTGACCGCGGATGTTCACGAGGGGATCGAGCGAGACGAGCGCGTCCTGCAGCACGAGACCCACCTCTCGGCCGCGCAGCTCGCGCCACTGGCGCTCGTCGAGGCGCAGCAGGTCGTGCGCTCCGACGGTCAGACGATCGGCCGTGACCGCCGACCCCCGGCCGGCGAGGCCGAGGAGGCTGCGCGCCGTGACGCTCTTGCCCGATCCCGACTCCCCGACGAGCGCGACGCAGCGTCCGGGTTCGAGGGTGAAGCCGATGCCGGAGACGACCGTCGTACCGTCGAAGGCGACGCTGAGATTCTCGACGTGCACGAGCGCATCGGCCGCGGCGGCGGTCTCCGGAACGCTCACCGCTCCGACCGCTGCGGCGCTCACAGCGAGCTCCGCTTCGAGACGAACCGCTGCTGCAGGTAGCGGCCGGTCACCGTGACCGAGATCACCGTGACGGTGATGAAGACACCGGGCCACACCGCGATCCAGGGTGCGATGCTGAGATACTGCCGGGCCTCCGAGAGCATGAGTCCCCACTCCGGGGTCGGCGGCACGGACCCGAGTCCGAGGAAGCTGAGCGCGGCGCCGAAGATGATGCTCACGCCGACGCCGAGCACGGAGCTCACGAGCACCGGCCCGAGGCTGTTGGGCACCACATGGCGGGTGACGAGCACCGACGGCCGCAGCCCCAGCGCCAGCCCCGACGCGACGAATCCGGATCCTCGCACCTGCAGCACCTGCGCACGCACGAGACGCGCGGCTCCGGGGATCCTGCCGAGGCCGACCGCCCAGATGAGGCTCAACTGGCCGGGTCCGAGGATCGTGATCGTCAACAGCGCGATCATCACCTCGGGAAAGGCGAGCAGGATGTCGAGGAATCGCGTGATCACGCGGTCGAGGATCCCGCTCGCATAGCCCGCGACGACCCCGAGCACGATGCCGCCGAGCAGGCCGATGAGGGTGGCGCCGATGCCGAGCGAGATCGAGTAGAACGCGCCGTGCACGATGCGCGAGTAGAGATCGCGCCCGAGCTGATCGGTGCCGAGCCAGTGCTCCGCGCTCGCGGGCTGCAGCGCATCCACGGGTCTGCCGAACAGCGGGTCGTGGGTCGCGAAGAGGCCGGGGGCGACGGCCGCGACGAGCAGGAGTGCGAACACCACCATCGCGAGCAGCACCCCGAACGGCGGAACACCAGCGCGGCGGGAGGCTTTCTGGCGAGCGGCGGCGGTGCTTCCGGGAATCGTGGCCGTCATGGTCTCCCCTGTCGCAGTCTCGGGTCGATGATCGGATAGAGCATGTCGACGATCGTGTTGATCACGATGAAGATGAAGGCCGCGAAGACGACGAAGCCGAGCACGAGGGGGATGTCCCGGTCCTGCACCGCGGAGACCGCGAGGCGACCGATCCCCGGCCGCGCGAACAGCGTCTCGACGACGGCCGTGCCGCTGAGCAGTGAGCCGAAGATCACGCTGCTCAGGGTGAGCGCGGGCAGGCTCGCGTGGCGGAGGACGTGATCGGTGCGGAGGCGGGTCTCTCCGAGACCCCGCGCACGGATCGTCGTGACGAACGGCTCGTGCAGCGTGTGCTCCATGCGCTCCCTGAGCACCTGCGAGAGCACGCCGATCAGGGGCACCGCGAGGGTGATCACCGGCAGCACGAGGCTCGCCGGGCCGTCGTTGCCGAACGCGGGCAGCCAGCGCAGGCTGAAGGAGAACAGGGTGATCAGCAGGATCCCGAGCCAGAACGAGGGGATCGAGACCGCGACGAGCTCGAAGCCCTGCGCGAGGAAGCGCACCCGGCGCTGTCTGCCCGAGGTCGCGAGCGAGAACAGCACCGCGACGCCGACGGCGACGATCATCGCCCAGACCGTCAGCTCCACCGTCGAGCCGAACTCCTTGAAGAGCAGGTCGACCACCGGGGTCGCCCGCAGGTAGCTCACTCCGAAGTCGAGGCGCACGATGCCCCCGAGATACGAGAGGTACTGCACGATCAGCGGCTGATCGAGACCGTAGTGGGCGGCGATCTCGGCGCGCATCTCCGGGGTCGCTTCCTGCACTCCGGCGAGCAGCTTGTCGAGCGGGTCGCCGGGGATCAGCTGCAGCGCGATGAAGGTGATCGTGGCCGCGGCCCAGAGCACCAGGACGATATCGACGAGGGAACGTCCGAGCTTGTGCACCCAGCTGGGGGCGCCGCGGCGGTGCGCCGCGATCACCCGCGTGTCGATGTCGGCGGTCATGCGGTCACGCCTCCCACCGGCGGCGGCCTCCGCGCGCCTGGAACTCGGCCTCTGCCGCAGCGCGCAGGCCGGGATCCGCGAGATAGTCGGCGGCCAGGCCGCCGAGCGCGATCGCACCGTCGACGAGCGCGCGGATCGCCGGTTCCCGCACGGTCGTCTCGGCGAACTCCGCATTGTGGGGCACGACGTCCGGCGAGCCGCCGAGTCCGAGCGCCGGGTGGATGGCCGGGATGAACTGGCTGACGTTGCCCATGTCGGTCGACGGGCCGCCCTGACGGGCGACCGCCGGCGTCACCGGCACGGTGCGCCCCCGCGCGGTGAGGTGCCGCGCCCAGCGCTTCACGAGCTCGGTGTTCTGCACGAGCGGCAGATAGGGCGGCTCGAAGTCCAGGTCGATCTCGGCGCGCGTGCCCGTGGCGAGCGCTGCGCCCTCGAGGATGTCGACCACGCGGTCGGTGAGCACCTTGAGCGTGTCGATCTCCGTCGAGCGGATCAGGAACACCGCCGAGGCGCGATCCGGCACCACGTTCGGCGCCGCACCGCCGTCGGTGATGATCCCGTGCAGACGGTCGACCGGCAGGATGTGCTGGCGCAGCTGCGCGACCGACTGGTAGGCCGTGACGACCGCGTCGAGGGCGTTGAGGCCCAGGTACGGGCTGAGTGCGGCGTGCCCGGCTCTGCCGTGGTACGTCACCGAGACCCGGCGCACGCCGCTCGTGCCGGGCCCGAAGATCGGGCTGACCGAGTCTCCGACCGAGGGGTGCACCATGCCCGCGGCGTCGACGTCGTCGAAGCCGCCCGCGCGGATGATGAGCTCCTTGCCCGCCCCGCCCTCCTCAGCCGGGGTGCCGATGAGCGAGACTCGACCGCCCAGGCGGTCGACGATGTCGCGCACGCCGAGAAAAGCGCCGACCGCGATACCCGCGATCACGTTGTGCCCGCACGCGTGCCCGATCCCGGGAAGCGCGTCGTACTCCGCGAGGATCGCGAAGTGCGGCCCATCGTCCCCGTCGTCGCCCGCGGTCGCGACGAACGACGTCGCGAGGCCGAACGCGGACCGCTGCACCGCGACGCCGTGCGCCTCCAGCAGCTCCGCGATCCGGGCGACCGAGCGGTGCTCCTCGAAGCCGACCTCGGGATGCTCGTAGAGATCGACCGCGAGAGCGCGGAGTTCGGCGGAGAGTCCCTCGATCCGCGCGGCGATCTGCTCCTGGAGCGCGGCGTCGGCCCCTCGGAACGGAGAGTGCGGATCGGGTTCGGGGCGCACGGCATCCGCCTGCGCCTGCTCGAATGCCAGATAGGCGTGCAGGGGGTCGGTGCCGCTCATGCCTGCTCCTCGCGTCCGTATCGGGGATCGAACGAGAAACCTCCGAGCGCCTCGCGAACCTCGTGCTCGATCCGGGGGACGAGCTCGGCGGCGATCGGCCGTTCGAGCACGGCCAGGTTCTCCACCAGGTGCTGCGGCGATCGCGACCCGACGACCGCAAGGGTGTTCGGCGCCGTCGCGAAGATCCAGGCGAGCTTCAGCTGCGTCGGGGTGAGACCCGTGTCGTCGGCGAATCGCCGCAGCACCCCGTCGACCCGCTCGAACTCCGCGGCCGGCAGCCCCCGGCCGATGAGCGGCCAGTACCCCACGAAGGGGATCCCCCGCTCGGCCAGCGACCCGATGAGCGGGCGATGCCCCGGCGCCGCGACGTTGTAGACGCTCTGCACCGCGGCGAGTCCCGGCTCGACGCGCAGCACGTCTTCCAGCTGCTCCGCGGTCGGCTCGCTCACGCCGATGCTCCCGACGAGGCCCTGATCGCGCAGATCCTGCAGCGCGCCGAGCTGATCCGCGAGCGGATAGTCCGGATCGATGCGGTGCAGATAGAGCAGGTCGATCTGTTCCCTCCGGAGCCGGGAGAGGCTCGCGTGCACCTGCTGGCGCAGGTAGTTCGGGTGGCCCAGCACGTCCCACTGCGTGGGTCCGGGACGGAGCATTCCGACCTTCGTGGAGACGAGCACGTCGGAACGGTCGCCGACGACCTCGCCGATCAGCGTCTCGCTGATGCCCGGGCCGAGCGCGTCCGCGGTGTCCACGGCGTCGAAACCGGCGTCGAGGGCGGCCCGCAGTACGGACTTCGAGGCCTCGGGATCCTGCGGGGCTCCCCAGCCGTCGAGGCGGGTCAGGCGCGCGCCGCCGAACACGAGGCGCCTCACGGAACGGCCGGCGACGGGCGTTGTAGCCGCTGCGGGCGCGGTCACCGCCGCGGCCGTCGTCGAGTTCTCGCTCATGCGGTCGCCACCGCCCTTCCCAGGAACTCGAGCACCCGGGGCCACAGGTCCGCTCGCGCGCGGGCGATGCCCTCCGGGGTGCCTCCGAGATTCGTGAATCGCTCGGAGACCCGGCCGGCGTCGGGTCCGATGATGATGGTCGCCGGGCCGTTCGCCGGGCCCAGGGTGTGCCCCGCGTTCTCATAGCTCAGATGCTCGACGTCGTGCGAGAACCCCTTCTCGCGCAGACGGGCCACCGCCCAGTCGCTGAAGACCGCGGACGGCCACAGCACGTCGTCCCGGCCGGAGAGGAGGAGGATCGGACCGTTGATCCGCTCAACGGGGATCTCGTACGGCTCAGGGTCGTCGACCAGCGAGCGGCTGCGGAGTGCGCCGACCGCGAAGACCGCGCCGCCGTCGCGCAGCGGCACCGGATGGTCGGGGTCGCTGAAGCCGCGCGGCAGGAACGGGATCGGCTCGCCGTGCAGCGTCCAGGCGGCGCGCACGGTGTCATCCCCGATCCTCGCGAACCCCTGATTGACGGTGTTGCTCGGCACCCACGCGAGCACCCCGCGTACCGCCGGGAAGGTGGCGCCGAGCAGCAGCGCGAGCTCTCCACCGCGACTCGCGCCGCTGACCACCAAGCGGCTCGCATCCACCCGAGGCTGACCCGATAACCAGTTGAAGGCGTTATCGAAGTACTCGAGCGGGATCTCCTCGAGGGTCTCCGGGAGAAGATCCTCGACGCGGAAGTACCCCAGGGCCAGCGCGGCGTAGCCGTGGGAGGCGTAGAGCGCGCTGAGCGCCTCGGGAATCCCGCCGTTGGATCCGGGCACGACGACGATGCCCGCGTGCGGTCCCGCTCCGGGCGGGGTGAAGAGCGTGCCGACGACACCGTCCTCGCGGATCTCGCGGCGCTCGACGCCTTCGGCCACCGGGCGCCGCAGGACGGAGGTCTCGGCGGTGCCGCTGCGCGGCGTCTCGACCGTGAACACGAGCTCGAACGGCTGGAGCCCCGACTCGATGAACCGACTGTCTCTGATGCGGACAGGCGAATCCTCCGTGGGCCTCAGCGACCAGATGAGCCCGTTCGCGTCGGCCGTGCGGTAGCCGCCGTCGACCGGGACGGCGGTCCCGAGGTCGACTCTCCCCGCCGCGTCCGCGACGAAGTGGGCGAAGGACGCCCACCGCGTATCGCCGAGCTGCTCCGACTCGACGGCGACCGAGACGAGCTCACCCGCGCGGGCTCCGCTGATCCGGACGCGGGTGTCCGCGTCGATGAGCGCATCCGTCGGCGTGACGTCGATGTGCAGAGAACCGCTCGCGTGACTCAATTCCACTCCCAGATGCGTGATGGTGCCGGTGACTTCGGCTCAGCTTATGGCTGGCATAAGCACCGCTACAACATCGGCAGGTAACCGAGAGTAATGTGGTAAACCCGTTACGTGACGTGCTCTCCTCCGAGAAGCCCGGGCGTCACCATCGGCGGGACGGACACCGAGATACAGCGAGTGCCCTCCCGGCGGAACGCCGGACATCCCGGAGCCGAGCGGAAGCGCTCACGCCGATCCAGGACACCGTCGGCCGGCCGCGTCGCAATCCGCAATAGACGTCGCGGATCGACGTCTGCCGGGTACCGTGGGGGCATCGCGACAACCCGGATGGTTCCGGTAGCCGGTTCATGACCGAGCAGCAGCGGGTTCGAATCCCGCCGTCGCGTCGAGCGTCGGTGAGGCGCCGCGCGTCGTCGCGGCTCCCGATCGTGCCGGACGCCGCGGTGCGACTCAGTCCAGCAGCAGCGCGGGCTCCTCGAGCACCGAGGCCACGTCGGCCACGAAGCGGGAGATCACGTCGCCGTCGACCACGCGGTGGTCGAACGAGCCGCCGACGGTCGTCACCATGCGCGGGCGCACCTCGCCGTCGACCACCCACGGCTTCTCGCGGATCGTGCCCATCGCCATGATGGCGCACTCCCCCGGGTTGAGGATCGGCGTGCCGAAGTCCATGCCGAAGACGCCGATGTTGGTGATGGTGATGGTGCCGTTCTGCATCTCGGCCGGCTGGGTGCGGCCGTCGCGCGCGGTGATGGTGAGCTGCTCGATCGCCTTCGCGAGGTCGAGCAGGCTGAGATCCTGCGCGTCCTTGATGTTGGGCACCACGAGGCCGCGCGGCGTCGCTGCCGCGATCCCCAGGTTCACGAAGTTGTGACGGATGATCTCGGTCTCGGTGAACGTCGAGTTGACCTGCGGATTGCGCCGGATCGCCCACAGCATCGCCTTCGCGAAGATGAGCAGGGGCGACACCTTGACCCCCGCGAAGTCGGTGGAGTTCTTGAGGCGCTTCACGAACTCCATCGTGCGGGTCGCGTCGACATCGGTGAAGACGCTCACGTGCGGCGCCTCCGTCGAGCTCGCGACCATGGCCTTCGCGATCTGCTTGCGCATGCCCTTGAGCGGGATCCGCTCTTCGCGGGCCTCCGGTGCGTCGGGGGTCGAGAGGTTGCGGAAGAGGCTCGCCTGCGAGGCCTGCCGCACCACGTCGTCGCGCAGGATCTCGCCGGCGATGCCGGTACCGCTCACCTGCGTGAGGTCGACGCCCAGATCCTTCGCGAGCTTGCGGATCGGAGGCTTCGCGATCACGGGGGCCGCGTCGGCCACCGGGATCGGCGCGTGGGCGCCGCCGGCCGGCACCGCACCGCCCAGCAGCGGCTCCCCGCCGCGGCGCCGGCGCGACTTCACCGCGCCGGCCGCCCCGTAGCCCACCAGCACGGCGCCGCCCTCCTCCTCGTGCTCGACGCTCGCCGCCGCATCGGCCACCGCGTCGCGGGTCTCCTCCGACTCGGCGGGGGCGGCCGAGGGCGCGGGATCCGATCCCCCGCTCCCCTCGACGGAGACCCGCAGGATCGGATCGCCGACCGGCACGGTCTGGCCGACCTCGGCGAGCAGCTCCGTGACCGTGCCGGTGAACGGCGAGGGCAGCTCGACCAGCGACTTCGCGGTCTCGATCTCGCAGATGACCTGATTCAGTGCGACGGTGTCGCCCGCGGCGACGTGCCACGCGACGATCTCTGCCTCGGTCAGCCCCTCGCCGACATCGGGGAGGGGGAAGGTCATCTCGCTCATGGGTGACTCCTGTGGTCTCGGCGGTCTATCGAAGTGCGGGGTCGCGACGGCTCAGTAGTGCATCGTGCGGTCGACGGCTTCGAGCACGCGATCCGCGTCGGGGAGGAAGAGCGGCTCGATGGAGGCGGCGGGGAACGGGACGTCGTAGCCGGAGACGCGCAGCACGGGCGCCTGCAGCGAATAGAACGCGCGCTCCGCGACGGTCGCCGCGATCTCGCTCCCCACGCTCGCGTTGCCCGACGCCTCCTGCGCGACGACGAGCCGGCCCGTCTTGCGCACGGAGGCGAGCAGGGGCTCGTAGTCGATCGGCGAGACGGTGCGCAGGTCGACCACCTCGATGCTCGTTCCCTCCGATTGCGCGATCTCGGCGGCCTGGAGCAGGGTCGTCACCATGGCGCCGAAGCCGACGACGGTGCAGTCGGAGCCGGTGCGGGCGATGCGGCTCTGGTGCAGCTCGGCTGCCGGGGCGCCGGGGTCGACCTCGCCCTTCTGCCAGTACTTCGCCTTCGGCTCGAAGAAGAGCACCGGATCGTTCGAGGCGATCGCCTGCTGGATCATCCAGTAGGCGTCGTGAGCGGTCGAGGGGGCGACGACCCGGAGACCCGGAGTGTGCGCGAAGTAGGCCTCGGGGCTCTCCTCGTGGTGCTCGATCGAGTTGATGTGCCCGCCGTAGGGCACGCGGATGACGATCGGCATGTCGACCTTGCCGTCGTGCCGGGCGCGGATCTTCGCGAGCTGCGTGGTGATCTGATTGAACGCCGGGAAGATGAAGCCGTCGAACTGGATCTCGACGACCGCGCGGTACCCGCGCAGTGCGAGACCGATCGCGCTGCCGACGATGCCGGCCTCGGCGAGCGGGGTGTCGAGCACCCGGGCCGTTCCGAACTCGGCCTGCAGCCTGTCGGTCACCCGGAACACGCCGCCGAGCGGGCCGATGTCCTCGCCCATCAGCAGCACACGGTCGTCGGCGGCCATGGCGGCGCGCAGCCCCTCGTTGATCGCCTTCGCGATCGGCAGCGTGGTGCGCTCCGCAAGAGTCACGATCTCGGTCACTCGGTCACCCCTCGCTCCGCTCCGTGGGCTGCCGCCGTGTGCGGCACCGGCCGCGACGCAGACGCTGGCGCGTCTACCGGCGTCGCGTCCGCCCCCTCGAACGACGACTCGTACTGGGCGAACCAGGCGCGCTGCTCGTCGATCCGCGGGTGCGGCTCGGCGTAGACGTGCGCGAACATCGACTCCGGCTCCGGCTTCGGCAGCGTCAGGATCCGATCGCGCACGGCCTTCGCCCGGCGATCGGCGGTCTCGGCGACCTCGGCGAAGAACGCGTCCTCGACGCCGCGGCTCCGCAGGTACGCCTCGAGGCGGTCGATCGGGTCGCGCTGCTGCCAGACCTCGAGCTCGCCGTCGGGGCGGTATCGCGTGGGATCGTCGGCGGTGGTGTGCGCGCCGATGCGGTAGGTGAGCGCTTCGATGTACCCGGGCCCGTGGCCCTCTCGCGCGAGGCGCAGGAAGCGGCGCCCGACGGCGTACGCCGCGAGCGGGTCGTTGCCGTCGATCTGCACGGCGCGGAGACCGAAGCCGAGCGCGCGTCGGTAGAGCGGGGTGCGCGACTGCCGGGCCACGGGCACCGAGATCGCCCAGCCGTTGTTCTGCACGACGAAGACCTCGGGGGTCTGGTAGCTGGCGGCGAAGACCATCGCCTCGTTGGGGTCGCCCTGGCTGGACGTGCCGTCGCCGTAGAAGACCATCGTGGCCTCACCGGTCGCGGTGCCCGCCTCGCCGGCGTCGAGCGCGGTGTCGCCGGCTCGGCGCTTCGCGTCGAGCACCTGGCCGAGCGCGTGACCGGTGGCGTGCTGCGTCTGGGAGCCGAGCACCAGCGTGTAGAGGTGCACGTTGCCGTTGGCGGGGTCGGTGATGTCCCACCCGCCGTGCGTCACGCCGCGGAACTGGGCGGCGATGTCCAGCATGTCGACGCCGCGCACATTCGCGACGAGGTGCTCGCGGTAGGCGGGGAAGATGTGGTCCTGCGGCTCGGAGGCACGGACGAGGCCCACCTGGCAGCCCTCCTGGCCCACGCTCGGCACCCAGAGCGCGAGCTGGCCCTGCCGCTGCAGGTGCGTGCACTCGGTGTCGAACGCGCGGGTCGACACCATGTCGCGGTACCACTGCTTGAAGTCGTCGAGCCCCACGGCCGCGAGTTCGTCGGCGAACTCGGCCGCGGTGCCCGAGGGCGCGTACTCGCCCGCATCGTCGAGGAAGCGGATCGGCTCGGGATCCGCGCCACTGGCGAGCAGCGGGGTGTCAGTCGTCTCTTCGCTCATCCCGACCCAGTGTAATCGGGCCCCATGTCGCGGCGCGGATATTCAGCGGCCGGGCGAGGCCCTGCGGCACCCGGACGGCTGCCGTGCGCGGCCGCTACGCGGTCGTCTGCAGGAGATGAGCGTTGACGACCCGCAGCACCTCGGCGACGCTCTCGGCCTCCCCCACCGAGATGCGCACCCCGTGGCCGGCGAACGGCCGCACGAGCGTGCCCGCCTCGGCGAAGTCGGCCGCGAGCGCGAGCGCACTCGCCACCCCGCCCTCCCCCGGCGCGGTCTCGGGGATCCACACGAAGTTGCCCTGCGCCGCCGGCACGGCGACGCCGATCTCGCGCAGCGCGGCGGCGAGCGCGTCGCGCCGGGCCGCGATCTCGGCGATCCGCTCGGCGCCCGCCGCCCGGGCCTCCGGCGTGAGCGAGGCCAGGGCGGCGCTCTCGGCGATGCCGGTCACGGAGAGCGGGATCGAGACGCTGGCGGCGGCGGTCAGGATCGCGGGATCCCCGACCCCGTAGCCGATCCGCAGCCCGGCCAGCCCGTAGGCCTTCGAGAAGGTGCGCAGCACCACGAGATTGCGGTGGCCCCGCAGCACGTCCTCCCCGCGCACGGCGTCGGGATCGGTGACGAACTCGCGGTAGGCCTCGTCGAGCACCACCAGCACGTCGGACGGCACGCTCGCCATGAAGCGGTCGAAGTCGGCGCGGCGGATCGTGGGGCCCGTGGGGTTGTTCGGCGTGCACAGCAGCACGACCCGCGTGCGCTCCGTGATCGCCGCGGCCATCGCGTCGAGGTCGTGCTCGGCGCGCTCGTTCAGCGGCACCGCGACGGGCACCGCCCCCGAGGCGAGGCCCATCGCCGGATACGCCTCGAAGCTGGGCCAGGCGTGGACGAACTCGTCGCCCGGGCCCGCCGCGGCCTGCACGAGCTGGTAGAGGATCGCGACCGAGCCGGCGCCGAGGTGCACCCCGTCGAGGCTCACGCCGAAGAACCCGGCGAGCGTCGCGCGCAGCTCGGGCATCGCCGCCGCCCCGTAGCGATTCGTCTGCTCCGCGCGCCTCGCGATCGCCTCGAGCACGCCGGGCAGCGGCTCGAAGGGGTTCTCGTTGCTCGACAGCTTGAAGCCGGGCTTCGTCGGGGTGGCGCCCTGCCGGTAGGCGGGGGTGGCGAGCACGTCGGGGCGGAGGCGGACGGGCGGCACGGCGTTTTCGCTCATGGACGTTCAGTCTAGAGGTCGCACCGACAGGCTCACCGGTCGTCCGGGCGGCGCGGGATCGAACCCCGTCGGCCTGCGCGCATGGAGTGACGAGCGAACACGCGCCGCCCTGCGCGCTCTGCGGCGCTCCGCAGGCTGGGCTGCGAGACTGAGGGCATGCGCACCATCATCCGGATTCTCGTCGGCGCCTTCGCACTGTGGCTCACCACGCTCATCGTGGGCGGCAGCGGTCAGCACGGCGTCTGGGTCGTCCCCATCGGCGAGGACGACTACTCACCCCTGCTGACGCTCGTCCTCGTGGCGCTCGTCTTCGGGCTCGTCAACGGCACCCTCGGCCGGGTGGTGCGCTTCGTCTCGATCCCCCTCTACATCATCACGCTGGGCCTCTTCGGCCTCATCGTGAACGGCTTCCTGTTCGCCGTCGTCGCCTGGCTGTCCGAGCTCGCGGGCTTCGGCCTGCGCATCGAGTCCTTCTGGTGGGGCGTGCTCGCGGCCCTCGTGATGTCGATCCTCGCGGGTCTCATGAACGGCCTGCTTGGCACCGGCAAGCAGAAGGAGGATCGCTGAGCCGGGGCGCTCCCGGCCTCGCGCACGCACCCGCCGCACGCGCCCCGCTCCCCGCGGCGAGCGCACCCCGGGTTCTCCGAGGGCGCTCGGGCACACTGGAGGGGTGAGCGCCTCCGACATCCTCCGCATCAGCTTCGTCTGCTCCGGCAACATCTGCCGCTCCCCCATGGGCGAGGTGATCTTCCGCTCGCTCGCGGAGCGCGCGGGGATCGGCGAGCGCTTCCGCGTGACCTCCCGCGGTACCAACGGCTACCACGTGGGCGATGCCGCGGATCCGCGCACCCTCGTCGCCCTGACCGACGCGGGCTACGACGGCAGCGCGCATCGGGCCACGCAGGTGAGCACCGCCGACATCGCGGGCCACGACCTGCTGATCGCGCTGGATCGCGGACACGAGCGGCACCTGCGCGGGCTCGGCGCGGATCCGGATCGCCTCAGCCTGCTCACCGCCTTCGATCCCGAACGGCCCGCCGACCCGGACGTGTTCGACCCCTACTACTCGGACCAGCGCGCCTTCGAGGAGGTGCTGGTGCAGGTGGAGCGCAGCAGCACCGTGCTGCTCGAGCGCCTGACCCGGTGATCCAGCGGCGCGCTGCTCCGATTCCCGCGCTGAGGGTTTCACGCCCGACCACCCCGCAAGACACCTTCGCGCGCCAGTAGTTGTCACCAAAACTGACGTTTGGTGACAACTACTGGCGCGCGAAGGTAGAGCCCCGGGCGGGCAGGGCGGATCGAGGACGGACGGGGCGCCGGGT
This sequence comes from Leucobacter sp., assembly GCF_053528595.1. NCBI lineage: Bacteria > Bacillati > Actinomycetota > Actinomycetes > Micrococcales > Microbacteriaceae > Leucobacter > Leucobacter sp. The sequence goes on from NZ_JAIVPF010000007.1 coordinate 15,146, forward strand.
GCTGACGCCGCACGGCCGCACGACCCCCGTGAGAGAATAGACGGCGGACCGCGCGGCGGATCGCGCGCCACACGCCACGACTGCACGGAGACTCCATGACGCCCCTGCCCCCGCAGCCCATCAGCCCGCTCGACGGCCGCTACCGCGCACAGGTCGCGGGCCTCGGCGACACGCTCTCCGAGGCGGGTCTCAACAAGGCGCGCGTGCACGTCGAGGTGGAGTGGCTCGTCTACCTGACGCAGCACGAACTGCTGGGCGGCACCCCCATGGCCGAGGATCAGGTGGCGGCGCTGCGCGAGTGGGCCGCGGACTTCGGGCAGGCCGAGATCGACGAGCTCGCGGAGACCGAGAAGACCACGCAGCACGACGTGAAGGCCGTCGAGTACCTCGTCCGGGCCCGCCTCGAGCAGCAGGGCCTCGGCCACCTCGCCGAGCTCACCCACGTCTGCTGCACGAGCGAGGACATCAACAACCTCTCGTACGCGCTCACCGTGCAGCAGGCGATCGCCGACGTGTGGCGCCCCCGCTTCGTGAAGGTCATCGGCGAGCTCGCCCGCCAGGCCGAGCAGTACCGCGATCTGCCCATGATGAGCCGCACGCACGGCCAGCCCGCCACCCCGACCACGCTCGGCAAGGAGCTCGCGGTCTTCGTGCACCGCCTGGAGCGCCAGCTGAACCAGATCGACGACATCGAGTACCTGGGCAAGTTCTCGGGCGCCACCGGCACCTTCGCGGCGCACCTCGCGGCCGATCCCGACACCGACTGGGCCGAGGTGTCGCAGCGGTTCGTCGAGGGCCTCGGCCTCGACTGGAACCCGCTCACCACCCAGATCGAGTCGCACGACTGGCAGGCGGAGCTGTACACCAGGATCGCCCACGCGAACCGCATCCTGCACAACCTCGCGACCGACATCTGGAGCTACATCTCCATCGGCTACTTCCGTCAGATCCCGGTCGCCGGGGCCACCGGGTCCTCGACCATGCCGCACAAGGTCAACCCGATCCGCTTCGAGAACGCCGAGGCCAACCTCGAGCTCTCGAACGCGATCCTCGACTCCCTCGCCGCCACGCTCGTCACGAGCCGCTGGCAGCGCGACCTCACGGACTCGTCGGCCCAGCGCAACATCGGCGTCGGCCTCGGCCACTCGGTGCTCGCGCTCGACAACATCCTCAAGGGCCTCGGCCAGATCGACGCCGCCCCCGAGGTGCTCGCGGCCGACCTCGACGCGAACTGGGAGGTGCTGGGCGAGGCGATCCAGACCGTGATCCGCGCCGAGGTCACCGCGGGCCGCTCGACCATCTCGGATCCGTACGCCGCGCTCAAGGAGCTCACCCGCGGTCGCCGCATCGGCCAGGCCGAGCTCGTCGAGTTCGTCTCGGGGCTGGAGATCGGCGACGAGGCCAAGCAGCGGCTGCTCGCACTGACCCCCGCCACCTACATCGGCGACGCGGTGCGGCTGCTCGACTTCCTGCAGCGCTGAGCGCGTTCCGGGGTCCGTCCGAGTCGGACGGACCCCGGAACAGGGCCGGATGGTGGCCGCGGTCGTCCTCAGCGGCGTGATCGCGAGGACAGGCCCTACGAGACGCCTACTAGCACTGCACCACCGAGTACATGCCGGTGGAGGTAAGCTCCTTCACGACTTCTCCGTTCCGAATCAAGGTGCATGTGACGGAGTCGCCATCCTGGATCTGAGCGTTGAACACCGCGGTTCCCGTCGAGTTCTCGAAGTACTTCTCCCAGGGGAGACTCGCGGCGGTCTCCTGCTGGATGGAGAAAGTGCCAGGAGCCGCGTAAGTGATGAGCGCTGAACTGCCGTTTCCGGTGATGCGGTAAATCGTCCCGCGTTTAGGGAGGGTCAACGAGATCTTGGTGGAGGAGTCCACGACCTTTCCGGCTGGGATGTTCTGTGCCTGAACCTTAAGGTCGAAGTCATCACCAGATTCGATCGATGTGAAGCCCGCCTCCGACAACGCGTTCCGCGCTGCCGCGCCGGTCATCCCGACTACGTCAGGCATCTTGCTCCCCGCGCGCATGGTCACCGTCGCCCAGATGCTGACTCGTTCACCCGGCTTTCTGTCGGTAGATATGACCGTGTTACCCGCACCCTTGATCTCATGCTTGAGGTAAGCGCGCTCGAGCTTCGTCTTGGCTTCGTCGACTAGGAGGCCTGCCACATCCGGGACCTCCATATCGGGGATGTCGAGGCGAATTGCGAGCGCCGACCCGGCGGAAACTTCAGTGCCCGCCTTCTGTGTCTGAGACAGGACCTTCCAGGTGGGATCCGGATCGTGGTCGCCGAGATCGTGGTTGACCGTGAGATGGGCATCCTCCAGGGCTAGCCGTGCCTCCGAGAAGGGCATTCCCACGACGTCGGGCACTTCGACCTCGATCGGGTGATAGACGACGGCCACCGCGGACTCCGAGTAGACCCTGCTTCCAGGGGAGGGCTCCTGGCTGTGCACCTCGTACAGGCTCCACTTCATATCTGGCCCCACATACTCCTGCTCGATGGCGAGGCCGGTTTCTCTGAGGAGGATCTCCGCTTTCACAGGCGTGAGACCGGTGAGGTCCGGAACCGTTCGCTTCATGCCGGCATCGATAGCGAACCATCCGCCAGCGACGAGAGCCACCGCAGCGACGAGCACGATGGCGAGCCGTTTCCCTTTCCAGCGGCTTCTCGTGTTGGAGATGTCATCGGTGCTGCCTGTTTCGCCGGTCGCATGCGTGGCGCACGTGGGGTCGGTCAAGCCGCCTCCTCTGATGAACTGAATGGTGCATGTGCACTGCCAGGATCCGGATATCTCGACCTCATAGCGTACCAGTAGGTTACTCAGGTCATCACCACGGGACAAGGGCGCGTGTCAGTGCAGGGGCATCCGGCGCCCATGCCCCGCGCTCGAGGTTCTGAACATACGAAGGGCACCGCCGCCCCCGCCCGCGCTGGCGGCTCCGAGGCGCTTATGCCAAGGTGGGAGGCATCCGAAGAGAGGATGTCCGTGTCCGAACTGGAGCCCCCCGTCGACGACCGCTTCGCCCGCACCCGCACCGTGCACCGCTTCACCGCGCGCCGGGTGACGGTCATCGACATCACCGAGATCGAGCACTTCACGCGGGTGACGCTGTCGAGCGACGAACTGGGCGACTGGGCGAGCACCGGGCCGGAGGATCACGCACGCGTCTTCTTCCCCGATCCCGAGACGGGCGAGCTCCTGGCGCCCACCCCGGTCGGCCCCGACGAGAGCGGGATCGTGCGCCCGGAGGGACCGGCCTTCGGCCGCGACTTCACCCCGCTCAACGTGCGCAGAAGCCCCGGATCGGGACACCGGGTGTTCGACCTCGACATCCTCCGGCACGAGGATCCCGGCCCCGCGGCCCGCTGGGCGGGGCGCGCCGAGCTGGGCGACGAGATCGTGATCGTCGGCCCCCGCGGCTCGGTGTCGGCGGCCTCGAACGCGCCGCGCCTGCTCTGCGTCGTCGACGAGACCGCACTGCCGGCCACCGCGCGCTGGATCGAGGACATGCCCTCCTCTGCACGCATCGAGGTGATCGCCGACGTCACCCACGGGCTCGACTGGGTGCGCGCCTACCTCGCAGCGCAGGGCGGCCGCGACGTGCGGGTCTCAGCACCCCCGGCCGATCCCGACGGTCTGGCCTCGGCCGTGCGCGACGCCGGAGTCGACACCGCCACGTACGTCTTCGCGGCAGGAGAGGCCACCCGCCTCGTGCCGCTGCGCCGCCTGCTGCGCCGCGAGCTCGAGCTGCCGCGCGAGCAGTACGCGATCAGCGGCTACTGGAAGCGCGGCGCCGTGGCCTTCGACCACCACGCCCCGATCGACCCCGAGGATCCCGAGGACTGATCCCGCGCACCCGGCTCCGGGCTCCGGCGTCTCCACGATCCTGCCGCCCGCAGTCCCTGGATGACGGGGCCGAGCCGACTACCATGGGTCCATGGACCCGGTGCAGCGTTCGCGCATCTCGCTCACGGCCGTGCTCGACGAGTTCTTCTTCGTCTACGCGGGACTCGCCGCCATCTGGCTGGCGTGGCTCGTGCTCACCGAGACCTTCAGCTTCGGCTGGTTCGGCATCCTGTTCCTCATCGCCTTCTGGGTGCTGCTGGCGTACCTGGTGCTCCCCCGCCTGCACCGCATCCTGACCACGGTCTACGTACCCGACTACTTCATCGGACGCACCCGGACGAGCGACGGGCTGCTGGGCGACCCGATCAACCTGTCGCTGCGCGGCTCCGAGCCGCAGCTGCACCGGGCGATGGAGGCGGCGGGCTGGATCCGCGCCGACCCGGTGACGCTGCGCTCCTCGTGGCGCATCATCGTCTCGACCCTCACCCGCCGCAGCTACGATCGCGCGCCGGTGAGCCCGCTGTTCCTCTTCGGGCGGATGCAGGACTTCGCCTATCAGCAGGAGGTCGAGGGCAACCCCGCGAAGCGGCACCACGTGCGGTTCTGGCGCACGCCGGAGGACTGGCTGCTGCCCGGCGGCGCCCGGGTCGACTGGCTGGCCGCGGGCACCTTCGACCGCGCGGTGGGGTTCTCCCTGTTCACGCTGCAGATCACGCACAAGATCGACGCCGACATCGATGTCGAGCGGGATCACGTGGTCACCACCGTGACGGAGGCGAACCCTGCGGCCCGCCTCGAGCTGCTGGCCGACTTCTCCACCGGGTACCACTCGCGGAACGGGGGCGGCGACAGCATCCGCACGGACGGCGACCTGCCGATCCTCGATCTGCGCGCCTTCGCCGAGGAGGTGCCGCGTGACTGACGAGCCGCGCAAGCGGGCGGCGGTCGAACCCGCCTCGGCGCTCTTCGCCCGCGACGACCGGGCGGGCCCGCGGGAGACGCGCCCCTTCTCCGTCTCCGGGGGCGCGGCGCTCGTGGTGCTCCGCGCGGGCGGCGCGGTGCTCTGGAGCGTCGGGCTGCTGCGGGAGTGGGGATCCATTCGCCACGAGTTCGATCTCGACGCGGACGAGTCGGCGTGGGCGCTCGGGATCGTGCTCGGGATCGAGGGCCTCTGGGCGCTGCTGCTGCTCGCACTCGCCTGGGCGGTGTGGCGGGGGAGCAACGCGGCGCGCGTCCTGGTGATGCTCGGGGCCACCGCGAGCATCACGATCTCGGCCGTCTCCTACTTCGCCGCCGGTGAGGAGATCACCGTGCGCACCACCCTGCTCACGCTCGCGCTCGACATCCTGGTGCTGCTCGCCCTCTCCAGCCGCGACGCCCGCACCTGGACGCGACGGCGGGTGCGGGATCGCGCGGCACGAAGCTGAGATCGCTGCGTCGACGGCCTCGGCCGCTTCGCGCGGTGCGCCGGACCGGGTCCCTCAGTGCCAGTTCTTGTCGTCGGGACGCCGCAGATCCTTGCGCGCCTCCAGATCCTCGGCGCTGGGCTTGCCGCCGAGGCCGACGAGGGCCACCATCAGCACCGACACGATGAACCCGATCCCCAGGAAGACCAGCGCGAGCACCCAGTCGCGGGTGGCCATCAGCACGATCAGGCCCGCGAACACCCCCAGCACCGCGGAGAAGCCGACGAGTTCCAGCGGTCGCAGGCGATCACGGCGCGACGGGGTCACGGGATCCTGCTCGGTGGGCTCGGGGGACTGGCTCATCATCTGCTTTCGTGTCGAATCGGAGATCTAGCGATCGGCGCCCGCGGTGTCCGCGCGGCGGGTGTCGAACGCGGAGATGCCCAGGAAGACGCCCGCGATGATCGCGTAGGCGCCGAAGAAGCCGAGCACGGCGACGGGATCCTCGCGCACGAGGAGCGCGAGGATGGCGAGGAGGATCCCCGCGGCACCGAGCAGCGTGGCGTCCGACCGGCTGCCGGGGCGCACGACGCTGCCGATCAGCTCCAGCAGCGCGCTCACGAGCGCCCAGGCGGCGATCAGGCACGCGAAGGCGATCGGCGTGCCGGCGAAGGGCAGCGCGATCGCGGCGAGGATCGCGGCGATCGCGAGCAGCAGCGGAATCGGGCTCGGCGATGCGGTGCGTCGAGCCGCCCACTCCACCAGGTGCGCGACGCCGATGGCGGCCAGAGCGGCCGCGGCGATGCCCCGATCGAAGCCCAGCTGCTCGTGCAGGGTCGCCGTGAACGCGATGGCGACGGCCGCGACGAGCAGCGCCGCGACGCGCACGAGCCGCGCGAATCGGGGGACCGGGGTTTCGGGGGTCGTCGACGGCCCAGTGCTCGTCACCGCAGCGGCCATGACACCCCTTCCTTCGTCCCCAGTCTATCGCGCCCGAGTGGGCGCCTCCTGACCGCGCGGGCCCGCCGAAAGCGCCGCCGGCGGGCGTCGCGTCACCCTGTCGCCGAGACGGATCACACGTCGCCGGACGCACCCTCGGGGCGCATCCCGTCGCAGTGGCGCCGCAACGGATCGCACGGCTTCGCCGCGCGATTCCGCTCGAGCGCTGCGCGCTCACGGGATGCGCGATGCGCTCATACGCCCTGCGGCATGTCCTGGAAGCGGGAGTAGTGGCCCTGGAACGCGACCGTGACCGTGCCCGTGGGCCCGTTGCGCTGCTTCGCGAGGATGAAATCGGCCTCGCCGGCACGCGGGCTGTCCCGGTCGCCCACCGCCTCGCGGTGGAGCAGGATCACCATGTCCGCGTCCTGCTCGAGCGAGCCCGACTCGCGCAGGTCGCTGATGGCGGGCATCTTGTCGGCACGCTGCTCCGAGGCGCGGTTGAGCTGCGAGAGCGCGATGACGGGCACGTCGAGCTCCTTCGACAGCAGCTTGAGCGCGCGCGAGAACTCGCTGACCTCCTGCTGACGGCTTTCGGTCTTCTTGCCGCTCGACAGCAGCTGCAGGTAGTCGATGACCACCATGCGGAGGCCGTGCTGCTGCTTGAGGCGCCGGCACTTGGCCCGGATCTCGACGAGGGTGAGGTTGGGGCTGTCGTCGATGTAGAGGGGCTTCTCCGCGATGCGCGCCTGCGTGGCCGCGAGCTTCTGGAAGTCGCGGTTGTCGAGAGCGCCCTTGCGCAGGGTCTGCATGGGGATCGTGGCCTCGGCGGCGAGCAGGCGCATCGCGATCTCGGCCCGGCCCATCTCGAGCGAGAAGAAGACGGTCGGCGCCTCGGCGTGCACCGACGCGTTGCGCGCGACATCGAGGGCGAGGGTCGACTTGCCCATGGCCGGACGGGCGGCGATGATGATCATCTGCCCGCCCGCGAAGCCGTTGGTCATCGCATCGAGCTCGCTGAAACCCGTCGGCACGCCGAGCATGCCGTCCGCCGCGCCGTTGGCCTTGTTGATCTCCTCGATGGCCGCGTCGACCGCCAGCGAGAGGGGCACGTAGTCCTCGCCCTGGCTCTCGCCCGTCACGCCGTAGATCTCGGACTGGGCGACGTTGACGAGATCGATCGCCTCGCCCTCTCCCGCGTAGCCCATCTGCACGATGCGGGTGCCGGCCTCGACGAGCCGTCGCAGCAGCGCCTTCTCCGCGACGATCTCGGCGTAGAAGCTCGCGTTGGCCGCGGTGGGCACGATGCTGGTGAGGGTGTGCAGGTACTCGGCGCCGCCGGCGCGCTGCAGCTCGCCGGCCTTCGTGAGCTCGTCGGTCACCGTGATCACGTCGGTGGGCTCGCCCCGCGAGTACAGGGAGAGCACGGCCTCGTAGATGACCTCGTGCTTCGGCACGTAGAAGTCGGGGCCCTTGAGCAGGCCGGTGACATCGGCCACCGCGTCCTTCGAGAGCAGCATGCCGCCGATGGCGCTCTGCTCGGCGAGCAGATCGTACGGCGGGGTCCGCTCGTGCCCGCGGGCCTCGTCCTCGACGAACGGATCTGGGATTCCCAGGTGTGCGATGGACACTCGGTCACTCCTTCACGCTGAAACGGGGGCTGTTACTGAACGATCAGACACCAGACCCCGGACATTCACGGTATGGGCACTCGCCGCGCGGTTCAAACGTCGACGGATGCGGGGAAATAGACCCTGTGGATAACTCGGTGCATAACCGGCCGCTTTGAGCCGCATCTTGTCCACATGCTTGGGGACAAGATGTGGATGGCTTGTGGAGTACGAGATATTTATAGCCTTTGATCAGGCATTTGCGCTTTCCACAGCGAAAAAGTTATTCAAGTTTCAGGTAGAACTTGAGGCTTGCGATGCGGGGGAGGGTGTGGACAACCTCGGCTCGAGATCGCATTTGTCAAGACCGAAACGCGTTCCGGGCGTTTCGTCCGGTTCACCGCCCGTTTCCGCTCCGTTTTTCAAGCTGGCGGGCGGCGCGGAGGGCTCGGCGGTGCGCCGGGAGCGGCACCGGCCGGGCTTCGTCCCCACACGGCAGCGGGGCGGCGATCCCGAAGGATCGCCGCCCCGCTGCGTTCAGCGCGAGCGAATCGCTCAGCGCTGCGAGATGACCTGCAGGGTCACCTCGGCGTCCACACCCTCGTGCAGGTGGATGATCGCGCGGTACTCGCCGGTCGTCTTGATCGACGGAACGGTGATCTTGCGCTTGTCGATCTCGCCGAGGCCGGCCTCGGAGACCGCGGCCGCAACGGCGGCGGGCTTCACCGAGCCGAAGAGGCGGCCACCGGTGCCGGTCTTCGCCTGCAGACGGATCTTGTTCTCCTGCAGCTTGGCCTTGAGCGCCTGCGCGTCCTCGACCGAGGCGAGCGCGCGCGCCTCGCGCGCGGCACGGAGCTGCGCGACCTGGGCCTCGCCACCGCGGGTCCAGTGCACCCCGTAGCCCTGGGGCACGAGGTAGTTGCGTGCGTAGCCGTTCTTGACGTCGACGACGTCACCGGCGGAACCGAGGCCCTGGACCTCGTTCGTGAGAATTACCTTCGCCATGATGGTCTACTCCTTAGCGGCCGGAGCCGGCGTAGGGGAGGAGGGCCATCTCGCGGGCGTTCTTCACGGCCTTCGCGATCAGACGCTGCTCCTGCACGGACACGCCGGTGATGCGGCGGGCGCGGATCTTGCCGCGCTCAGAGATGAACTTGCGCAGCGTCGCGACATCCTTGTAGTCGATGACGCCGACGGTCTGCTTCTTCGCGGGTGCGAGGGTCTTGGCGTTCTTACCCCGACCCGGCTTGCGGCCTGCGCCGCTGGACTTGCCTGCCATATTTGGTCTCTTTTCGTGATGCGATCCGGTTGCACCGGATCAAGAAGTTTCTTGCCTAGAAGGGCTGCTCGTCGTCGAAGCCGCCACCGAAGTCGCCACCGCCGCCGGAGCCGCCCTGACCCGAGTTGGTCCAGGGGTTGTCCTGCTGCTGCGCGGCGGGCTTGCCCCAACCGCTCTGGCCCTGCGGCTGGCCGCTGCCGCCGCCGAAGCCGCCGACCTGGCCGCGCGACTGCCCCCGGTTGACCTGGGCGGTGGCGAAGCGGAGCGACGGCCCCACCTCCTCGACCTCGAGGTCGAGGGAGGTGCGCTGCTGCCCCTGGTTGTCGGTGTAGCTGCGCTGGGTGAGACGGCCCTGCACGATCACGCGCATGCCCTTGGTGAGCGAAGCGGCGATGTTGTCGGCGTACTCCCCGTACGCTCGGCAACCCAGCCACAGCGGCTCGCCGTCCGACCAATCACCGGACTGGCGGTCGCGCACGCGCGGGGTCGAGGCGATCCGGAAGGTCACCCACGACTTGCCCGCCTGGCTGACGCGCGGCTCCGGGTCGGCAACCAGGTTGCCGACCACGGTGATCAGCGGCTCGCCGGCCATGAGCTACGCGCCCACCTTCGCGGCGGCACGAGCGGCCTTGGCCTGATCGCGCTTGGCCTGAGCGGCGCGCTGAGCGATGAGCTCGTCGGCGCGGAGCACCTTGGTGCGCAGCACGGCCTCGGAGAGGCCCAGCTGACGGTCGAGCTCGGCGGTCGCCTCGGGGGTCGCGGTGAAGTTCACCACGGCGTAGATGCCCTCGGCCTGCTTCTTGATCTCGTAGGCGAGACGGCGCTTGCCCCAGATGTCGACGTTCTCGATCTCGCCGCCCGCAGTGCGGATGACGCCGAGGAACTTCTCCAAGCTGGGGGCCACGGTGCGCTCGTCGATACCGGGATCGAGGATCACCATGAGTTCGTACGGATGCATTACTGACCCACCTCCTTCGGACTTCACGGCCACAGGATTTCTGTGGCAGGAGGGTTGTTGTGCATCGTGCCCGCGTGCGGAGCGGATCGCTCGACACGCAGACAACTAGAACAGCTTAGCACCTTTACGCCCTCGGCGGCAGCGCCGATCCCGCGGCTCGCCCGGGCTCGGCGGGGGCGGTGGATCCCGCTACTCCAAGGACGGCTCCTCTTCGGCGGACCCGGTGCACACCTCGAGCTCCGCGGCCGTCGGCTCGTGATCCCACTCGCACGAGGACACGTCGCCGAAGCCGCCGGTGCCATCGAAGCCGCCGAACTCGTCGAACCCGCGGATCGCCTCGCTCGCGATCGCGATCCCGCCCACCAGCACCGCGGCGGTCACGGCGATCCACACGATCCTCGCGAGCGCGCTCGGGGGCTGCGACGTCGGCGGCGCCGGGCGGGCGAAGGGCCCGAAGCCCGGCGTCGTGAACGGCGGCGGCGCGGGATCGGCGGCCGATCCGAACGGCGCCTCCGGACTGCCCGGCGCGCCCGGCGGCGGGCCCGGCGGATTCGAGTCGCTCATCGCGAGCACCGCCCTTCGTGGACTGGGATCGCCTCATCGTAGCGCGGAACTCGGAAGCGACCCCCACCCGCGCCGCGCCGCCCCGCCGCGGCGAGCGCGACGCTCCCTAGCGGCGGTGGAACGATTCGATCCTGCCGATCGGCTCCCGCTGGCCGCCCACGTGCACGATGTCATCGCCGTCGACCGTGAGCTGCGTGGCGTGCGCGCGCAGCGCGGCGACCTTGCGGTCGAACCAGGGGGAGACGTCGTGCGCCTCGACCAGAGTGTCGGGCTCCGCGGCGTCCGGGGAACGGGTCCCGGCATCCGCGTCGCTGCCGCCGCCATCCTCGGACGCGGCATCGCCGTGCGTCGACACGATCTCCCAGAACGGCAGGTCCAGCGCGTGCGCCACCGCGCGGGACAGCCGGTGCGCGAGGACGTGGTCGGGGTGCCCGTAGCCGCCTCCGTCGTCGTAGCTCACGATGCCCTGCGCGCCGGCGGCGTGCGCGGCGGCGAGCAGGTCGCCCAGCGCCTCGACGGCGGGCACGCTCGTGAGGGCGTCCGGTCCCGCCGCGGGGTCCGGGAGCGCGCGGCCGTCGTCCCCCCACTGCATGCCCGAGTCCTCGTAGATGGCGGGGGAGAGACCCTCCGCTCGCGCCGGCTCGACCCCGAGGAACGCGTGGCGCTCGATCCCGAGCATGCCGAGCGCGGTGCGCAGCTCGTTCTGCCTCGCCACCGCGAGACCGTGGGCCGCGACGAGCGCCTCGAGCGGGCCGGCGACGACCTCGCCCTGCTCGCCGCGGGTCAGGGTGACGAGCAGGGGCTCCCGCCCCGCCCCGGCCAGCGCCGCGAGCGTGCCCCCCGTCGTGATGGTCTCGTCGTCGGGGTGGGCGTGCACGAACATCACCCGCGCACGCCCGTCGAACCACTCGCTCGGATCCTGCGTCATCGTCTTTCTCCAGTTCCTTCCGGGGCGGGTCGGCGGGCGATCGCCGACCTCGACTCCCCTGCGCTCCGCTCGATCGACGGGCCGGGGTGCTGCGCCGCGGGATCCTCAGCACCCGATGGGCCGGCGCATCCGCCCGGCGTCCTCACCCGGCCGTCTGCTCCGCCCACCAGGCGCGCAGCCGCTCCTCGGCCGCCTCCTCGCCGATCGGCCCCTCGTCGAGCCGCACCTCGAGCAGGTGCTTGTAGGCGCGGCCCACCATCGGCCCGGGCGGGATCCCGAGGATCGCCATGATGCGCTCCCCATCGAGCTCGGGGCGCACAGCAGCCAGTTCCTCGGCCTCGGCGAGCTCGCCGATCCGCCGCTCGATGTCGTCGTACGCGTGCTCGAGGCGCTCCGCCTTGCGCCGGTTGCGGGTCGTCACATCGGCGCGGGTGAGGATGTGCAGCCGCTCGAGCTCGCCGCCGGCGTCGCGCACATAGCGCCGCACGGCCGAGTCCGTCCACTGCTGATCGCTGTACCCGAAGAAGCGCAGGTGCAGTTCGACGAGGCGCGACACCCGCTTCACGGTGTCGTTGTCGAAGCGCAGCTCGCGCAGGCGCTTCCGCGCGAGCTTCGCACCCACCACGTCGTGGTGGTGGAAGGTGACGCCCCCGCGCTCGAAGCGACGGGTGGCCGGTTTGCCGATGTCGTGCAGCAGCGCGGCGATCCGCAGCACGATGTCGGGGGAGGGGGAGTGCTCCCGGGTCCGCTCCAGCTCGATCGCCTGCCGCAGCACGGTGAGGCTGTGCTCGTAGACGTCCTTGTGCCGACCGTGATCGTCCTGCGTGGCCACCAGCGCGGTGAGCTCGGGCAGGAAGCGATCGGCCAGCCCGGTGTCGACGAGCAGCCGGATCCCGGGCAGGGGGTCGTCGGTCGAGATCAGCTTGACGAACTCGTCGCGGATCCGCTCGGCAGAGATGATGTCGAGGCGATCGGCGAAGCGCACCATCGCCTCCTGCGTATCCGCCGACACCTCGAAGCCCAGCTGCGCGGCGAAGCGCGCCGCTCGCAGCATGCGCAGCGGATCATCGGTGAACGACGACTCCGCGGAGCCGGGAGTGCGGATCACGCCGGCCAGCAGATCCTCCACTCCGCCCGCGCCGCTCGCGGAGGACGCGCCGACGTCGATGAGCCGCAGCTCGGGCAGCATGAGCGCGAGCGCGTTGATGGTGAAGTCGCGCCGCACCAGGTCGCCCTCGATCGAGTCGCCGTAGCTGACCTCGGGCTTGCGGGAGTCGTCGCGATAGGTGTCGGCGCGGTAGGTCGTGATCTCGACGTCCTCTCCGAGCAGCTGCGCGGCGATGGTGCCGAAGTCCCGCCCCACGTCCCACACGCTGCGGGTGAGCGACTCGAGGATCTCGCGGGTCTCATCGGGCCGGGCCGAGGTCGTGAAGTCGAGATCGGTCACGGTGCGGCCCAGCAGCGCGTCGCGCACCGGTCCGCCGACCAGGGCGAACTCGTGGCCGCGATCCGCGAAGGCCGCGGCGAGCGTCGCGACGGGCTCGGAGGCTGCGATGGCCCGCAGTGCCTGCATGGATTCGGCGAGAGAGGGCATCCCTCAAGCGTACCGGGGGACGCGACGGCTCGGATCCGTATCAGCGTCGATCCATAGACTGGGCCCCATGTCATCAGCTCGTCGGCGCCGCGCGCTCGCGTCCCCCGCCGCACTGGTCGTGCTCGGGCTGCTGGTCGCACCCGCGGCACCCGCGCTCGCCGAGCCGGAGGATCCGGATCCCGCGCCGCTCGCCGCCGAGTTCGTCGTCGCGCCGCAGGAGCCGGTGATCCTCGAGGGCACCGACGCCGCGTTCGGGTTGCTCGTCAGGAACACGGGGGAGCTGGCGATCCCGAGCGGGACCATCGAGCTGCGCCTCTCCGTGCAGCCGGCGCAGTCCCCCGACGACCTGGACGCGGAGTCGACGACGCCCTCGCTGCACCTCGCGGAGGCGCGCATCGGCGAGACGGCCCCCGAGAGCGAGCAGGCCGCGACCATCGCGGTGCCGCAGGACGAGCTCCCGACGCTCGAGACCCGTGGCGTGTACACCGTGCGGGCGTCGTTCACACCCGACCCCTCCGACGGCGCGGAGACCGCGGATCCCCTCTCTGCCGTGACACCGGTGGTCTGGCGGGGGCCGGGATCGCCCAGCGCCGAGGGCGAGGGGGGATCGGGGGACGGACAGCCCGACGCCCGCAGCAGCGTGCCGCTGGGGTTGATCGTGCCGGTCGTGCTCCCGTCCGAGATCCGCACGCTTCCCACGCGCAGCCAGCTCGGCGAGCTCGTGCCCGCGTGGGATCGGCTGCTCACCCAGGCCCGTGCGCACCGCGCCACGCTCGCCATCGATCCGCGCGTCGTCGCCGGGATCCGGGCGTACGGCGACGAGGCCCCCGAGAACGCCCGGCAGTTCCTCGCCCGGCTGGAGCAGAGCGCGCTGCCCAGCTTCCTGCTGCAGTTCGCCGACGCGGATCCGGCGGCGCAGGCCGCCCTCGGCTTCACCTCGCTGCTCACCCCGAGCAGCCTCGACTTCGTCTCGCGCTTCGGCAGCTTCCCGTTGGCGGCCGAGGGCGGAGCGACGGCCGCCACCGAGGGTGCCACCGCCGCGGCCTCCGCTGCGGAGAGTTCTGCTGCCGCGGCCGATAGCGATCCCGGCGAGTCCGGCGCCGGGACCTCCGACGCCGCGACGGACTCCTCGGCCTCCGGCGAGTCCGGCGCCGGAGGAGAGGGGGATGCGCAGGAGAGCGCGGATGCGCAGGACGACTCCGAGACGCAGTCCCTGCCGACGCTGGAGGATCTGCTGAGCTGGCCTCAGGGCGATCCCGTCGCGTGGCCGGCGAACGGCGCCGTCGACGCCGACACGCTCGAACTGCTGCGCACCTCGGGCGTCGACACGGTCGTGCTCGGCTCGGGCAACGCCTCGACGGCGGACACGGCGCGCGCGCGGATCTCCCGGAGCGACGCGCTGATCGCCGACGACGCGCTCGGCGACGACGCGCTCGCGGCGCTGTCGGGAGCCACCGAGACCGAACGCGCTGCAGGCTCGGCCCGGCTCGCCGCCCGGCTGGCGTTCGCCGCGCAGTCGGGCTCGGAGGGCCTGCTGCTCGGCCTCGACCGCGGCGCGACGGGCGACAGCGAGGACCCGGCGCTGCTGCTCGAACTGCTCGCCTCGTTCGACTGGGTCGTGCCCGCCCCCGTCTCCGAGCTGCCCGAGGGCCGGGCATCCCTGCGGGCCGGCGGCACGAACGAGGAGCGGCTCGAGCTGCTGCGCTCGGCCGCGAGCCGAGAATCCTCGGTCACCGAGCTCGGCGCGGTGCTCGTGAACCCCGAGTACCTCAGCGGCTACCAGCGCGCGCGCCTGCTCGAGCTCTTCGCCACGCGGCACGCCGCCCCCGGAGTCGACTTCGACGGCGTCGCCGCCCAGTACCGGGAGCGGGACGCCGAGCTGCTCGAGGGCGTGCGCGTGATCAGCACGGAGCACACCCAGCTCGTCGGCAGCTCCACCCGCGTACCGGTGCAGCTGCGCAACGCGCTGCCCTTCGACGCGATCGTCGCGGTGCAGGTGGAGCCCTCGTCGGCCGCGCTCTCGGTCACCGAGCGCCGGTTCCCCGACGTCGTGGTGCCCGCCGAGGCGACCGAGCGGGTGCTCGTCCCCGTGCTCAGCCGCGTCTCCTCTGGAGAGTCGGGGCTCGTGGTCACCGTGTCGGCGGCGACGGGCGATCCGACCGTCTTCACCAGCACGCTTCCCGTCTCCATCCGCAGCAGCTTCGAGACCATCGCCCTCTGGGTGATCGGCTCGCTCGCGGCGCTGCTGCTCGGCTTCGGCATCTGGCGCAGCGTGCGCCGTCGGCGTCAGCACGGCGCCGACGCCGGAATCGACGCGGACGATGAACCAGAGGCGTCCGACGTCGACGATGCGACCGACGCAGACGCCGACGCGGCCACCGCACCCGGCGCTGCGACCCGGGCCGCGGAATAGCACCGCCCTAGTATGGGTTGTACCACCTGCGCGGTCCCGACCGCACCCTGATATTCCCCGCGCGGCCCCCGGCCGCGTCAGAACCGCACTGCGCGCGAGGAGCCCCATGCACCAGATCATCATCATCGGTTCCGGCCCCGCCGGTTTCACCGCGGCCATCTACGCGGCACGCGCCGGCCTCAAGCCGCTGCTCTTCGCGAGCTCGGTCGCGATCGGCGGGGAACTGATGAACACCACCGACGTCGAGAACTTCCCCGGCTTCCCCGAGGGTATCCAGGGGCCCGACCTGATGCAGAAGATGCAGGAGCAGGCCGAGCGCTTCGGCACCGAGGTGGTGTACGACGACGTGGTGGAGGTCGACTTCTCCGGCGAGATCAAGCGCCTCACCACGGGCGACGGCACCGTGCACGAGGCGCACACCGTCGTCTACGCGACGGGGTCGGCCTACCGCAAGCTCGGCCTGCCCGACGAGGACCGGCTCTCCGGCCACGGCGTCTCGTGGTGCGCGACCTGCGACGGCTTCTTCTTCCGCGAGAAGACCATCGCCGTGGTCGGCGGCGGCGACTCCGCCATGGAGGAGGCCACCTTCCTCACCCGCTTCGCCGACAAGGTCTACGTGATCCACCGCCGCGACGAACTCAAGGCCTCCAAGATCATGCAGCAGCGCGCCTTCGACAACGAGAAGATCGAGTTCATCTGGAACTCGGAGGTCGCCGCGATCCACGGCGAGAGCCAGCTCAGCGGCGTCACGCTGCGCAACACCGTCGACGGCACCGAGAGCGAGCTCGCGCTGGAGGGCCTGTTCATCGCGATCGGCAACGACCCGCGCACCCACCTCGTGCACGGCAAGCTCGACCTCACCGGGGAGGGCACCATCGCGGTCGAGGGACGCAGCTCGCGCACCTCGTCGCCCGGAGTCTTCGCCGCCGGCGACGTCGTCGACCCGACCTACCGCCAGGCCGTCACGGCCGCCGCGTCGGGCACGGTCGCGGCGCTCGACGCCGAGCACTACCTCGCGGCGATCGCCGACCACGGCGAACTGGAGGCCGTCGAGCTGGACCGAGTCGAGGTCGAAGCGCTCGTCGAGCGCTGATCACCGACCATCTTCCCAAGGAAAGAGGAGCCATCATGAGTGAGGCCATCAACGTAGACGAGCAGACCTTCGACAAGGTCGTGCTGCAGAGCGAGATCCCCGTGCTCGTCGATTTCTGGGCCGCCTGGTGCGGTCCCTGCCGCGCCGTGGCGCCGGTGCTCGATCAGATCGCGGCCGAGCAGGAGGGCAAGCTGCGCATCGTCAAGCTCAACGTCGACGAGAACCCGAATCTCGCGGCGCAGTACCGCATCACCTCCATCCCCGCGATGAAGGTCTTCAAGAACGGCGAGGAGGTGCGCGAGATCATCGGGGCGATGCCGAAGCCGATGATCGAGGAGCACCTGAACGGCATCATCTGAGTCTTCTCGCTCTGCGGCGGTGAGACGATCGGCCGCGTGCTTGGACAGGCACGAATCGTTCTGAAGTTGAACGCGTCAGCGTTCACCTCGATTCGTGGGGCCGCACACGGCGGCCTCGCGTGTCGCTCCGCGCCACGCATCCCTGATGCGCACGCTTCCCCGATCGCCTCACCGCCGCTCTCGTTTGCCGATGATTCGACAGATGGTGAGGGGCGGGTGGCAGAAGTCGCGCGCAGGTGCGATGGTGCGCCGCGTCGAGTCCGCTTCGCCAGTGGGAAAGCACGGATGGCCGGCTTGCACCTGTTCGCCGGTTGAGCGAGCGAGGCGAGTCGAAACCCGGCGAGTCGCGGCCCGCGGGATCCGCATCGAGATACCCGGGTCATCGGGTCCTGCGCCTCCGGCCTGTTCCCCGCCTCCGCGCAGGATGACGGTTGCAGGCGCCCGCTCCCCGAGCCTGCCGAACGGGGAGATCCCGCTCAGGCGGCCGGCGTCTGCTCGGCGAGGGCGGCGAGACGGTCGATCGACGCGCGCAGCGCGTCGACGGTGTTCCCGCGGGCGCGGGCGAAGCGGTTCGGATCGGTGAGCCCGGTCCAGTCGTACGTGTGACGCACCAGGCATCCGCCCGCGGGCAGCGGATCCACCTCCCAGCGCCAGAGGTGCCCCGGCTGCGGCTCACCGACGGGTGACGGGCGCCACGCGATCCGGCGCCCCTCCTCGAACTCCACGATGTGGTTCTCGCGATCCTCGCCGTTGTGGATGCGCATCACGAAGACATCTCCGACGTCGTGCACGCGCTGACCCGCGGCCGCCTCGATCAGGTTGCCGTTGCCGTCCCAGCTCGGCTGCTGCGCGGGATCGGCGATCAGTTCGAAGACGACCGCCGGGTCGGCGGACACCTCGCGTTCGGCCGCGACGATTCTCGTTTCCTGGCTCATGGCACCAGTCAACCACGCGGCCCGCCGCTTCGGGGAATACCTACCCGAAGCCGGGGTCGTCGAGCTCGGCGAGGATGCGCTTGAGATCCGCGATCGTCGCGAAGTCGATGATGATCTGCCCCTTCTTCGCCCCGAGCTTCACCGCGACGCGGGTGTGGAAGCGATCTCCGAGGCGCTCGGCGATCTCGCCCAGCTGCGCCTGCACACCGCCCGCCCGCGGCTTGGGGGAGCGGCGCTTGGGCTCCTCCGACGCCACCGCCTCGGCCGCGCGCACCGAGAGTCCCTCGTTGACGATCTTGTCGGCGAGGCGCTGCATGGCCTCGCCGTCGCCATCGAGCGAGAGGATCGCGCGCGCGTGACCCGCCGAGAGCACTCCCGCCGCCACGCGCGTCTGCACCGGCTCCGGCAGGCGGAGCAGCCGGATCGTGTTGGAGATCTGCGGCCGCGAGCGGCCGATGCGCTCCGCGAGCTGCTCCTGCGTGATGCCGAAGTCGGCGAGGAGCTGCTGGTAGGCGGAGGCCTCCTCGAGGGGGTTCAGCTGCGCGCGATGCAGGTTCTCGAGCAGCGCGTCGCGCAGCATGTGCTCGTCGGCGGTGCTGCGCACGATCGCCGGAATGGTCTCCAGCCCGGCCCGCTTGGAGGCGCGCAGGCGGCGCTCGCCCATGATCAGCTCGTAGCGCGGCTCGCCCGCCGACGGCGCCGGCTCGATGGCCCGCACCACGATGGGCTGGAACACGCCGAACTCGCGCACGCTGTGCGTCAGCTCCTCGAGGGCCTCCTCGTCGAACTCCGTGCGCGGCTGCGAGCGGTTCGGCACGATGTCCGCGACCGGCAGGCGGGTCAGCTGCGCGCCCGGCACCTCCTGCAGAGCGTCGTCGGTGTCGACCCCGACGGTCTCCTCGCCCGCATCGATCGCCGCGACCGCTCCACCGTTGGCGGGGAAGAACACATCGACCGGGCGCTCCCCGCTCGAGGGCGACTGCGGAATGAGCGCGCCGATCCCGCGGCCGAGCCCGCCTCGCTTCTTCGTCGCCATGCGCTACGCCTCTCCGTTCTGGTTACTGATGTTGTTCGGTGATCCCGGGCCCCGCTCGGCCATCTCGGCCGCGGCCTCGAGGTAGGCGAGCCCGCCGATCGACGCGCCGTCGTAGGCGTGCACGGTCTGCCCGTAGCTGGGGGCCTCCGAGATGCGCACCGAACGGGGGATCACCGCGTTCAGCACCTGCTCGGGGAAGTGCGCGCGCACCTCGCCCGCGACCTCCTGGGCGAGGTTGGTGCGGGCGTCGTACATCGTGAGCAGGATCGTCGAGATGCGCAGCCCGGGATTGAGGTGCTTCTGGATGAGCTGGATGTTGCCGAGCAGCTGGCTCAGCCCCTCGAGCGCGTAGTACTCGCACTGGATCGGGATGAGCACCTCGTCGGCGGCGACGAAGGCGTTGACCGTGAGCAGCCCGAGCGAGGGCGGGCAATCGATGAACACGTAGTGGTACGTGCGCTCGGATTCGGCGAGGAACGCCTGCAGTGCCGTACGCAGCCGCTGCTCGCGCGCGACGAGCGAGACCAGCTCGATCTCGGCGCCGGCCAGGTTGATGGTCGACGGCACGCAGTCGAGGTTCTCGTGGTCCGTCGTCGACTGCAGCGCGTCCTCGAGCCCGCTGTCGCCGAGCAGCACGTCGTAGACGCTCGTGACCTCGGGGCGATGGGGCACGCCGAGCGCCGTGGAGGCGTTGCCCTGCGGGTCGAGATCGATCACGAGCACGTTGGCGCCGCGACGGGCGAGCGCCGACGCCAGGTTCACCGTGGTGGTGGTCTTGCCGACCCCGCCCTTCTGGTTCGACACCGTGATCACCCGCGGCTCGTCCGGCAACGGGGAGACGGTTTCGGCGAGTTTGCGGCGTCGCCTGATCTTATCGACGAGGTGGTCGCCGACGAGCGACTTCTCCGCTTCAGCCATGTCTATCGATTTTAGCCCGAAACACCCGGGTCGTCTCGTCCAGCTGACCGACACCGAGCTCCTCGACCGCGATGTCGCGCACGCGGTGCTTGCGGAGCACCTTCTCGGCGGCGTCGATCTCGTCCTGCACCGAGGTCCCCTTGAGGAAGAGCATCTCCCCGCCGTCGCGCAGCAGGGGAGCGGTGAGCGGCACGAGCTTGCGCAGCGCCGTCACCGCTCGAGCCGTGACCTGATCCACCTCGAAGGCGCCGTGATACTCCTCGGCGCGGCCGCGCCGCACCTCCGCGTTCCGGAGATCGAGGCGGTCGATCTGCTCGTTCAGCCAGGCGCAGCGGCGCTCCATGGGCTCGATCAGCAGGAACCGCACGTCCGGCCGCACGATCGCGAGCACGAGTCCCGGCATGCCGCCGCCGGTTCCGATATCGGCCACGCGGGCCCCGGACTGCACGAGCGGAGCCAGCACCGCGCTGTTGAGCAGGTGCCGTGTCCAGAGGCGGGGCGGTTCGAGCGGGCCGATGAGGCCCAGCTCCTCGCCCCGGGCGCCGAGGTCCCGGGCGAACTCGCGCAGCACGTCGATGCGCTCACCCGCGATGGCGGCGGCGACCGCGGGCTCCGGCTCGAGTTCTACCGTCATTCCGTCCTCATCACTTCGACTCCTGAGCGAGTGGGATCCGCGCGACCCCGGCACTGCGCCGCGTCGCGCGGAGGAGCGCCGAGGCTCCCGGCGCCCCGTCGGGCCTTCGTTTCACGTGAAACGGGCCCGTGGGCTTCAGCCGCGGCTGATGACGAGCCGTCGATCCCGGCCCTCGCCCCGCGACTCCGAGTGGTAGCCGCGCTCCGCGACCTCGTCGTGCACCAGCTTGCGCTCGTAGGACGACATCGGCTCGAGCTCCACGCGATCCCGACCCGCGGCGATCTGAGCGATCGCGGCGTCGACCATGCCCTTGAGCTCGGTGGCGCGGGCGTCGCGCGATCCCGCGACATCGACGATGAGCCGCGAGAAGCGGCCGGTCCTCGCCTGCACGGCGAGGCGGGTCAGGTCCTGCAGCGCCTGCACCACGTCGGGTGCGGCGATGCGATCGAGATCCTCGCCGCCGCCGTTCACCGAGACGTACGCGCGGCCGTTGGCGACGTCGATGTCCAGGTCCCCGTCGAGATCGGCGATGTCGAGCAGCCCCTCGATGTAGTCGGCGGCGAGATCGCCGTCGGCCTCGAGCTCCTCGAGACCCGGTTCGTCGCCGGCCAGCTTCTCGTCAGCGCGCTCTGTGCTCACGGTGCCCCTCACTTCTTCTTCTTCTTCGAGCGCTTCGAGCTCATCGGCTGCTGGCGCTGACCCTGCTGCGGTTCGGGAGCGGCCGACGGATCCTGGCCCAGGGCCTTCGCGCGCTTCTCGTCGTCGGTCATCTTACCCTTGGCCTTGAGACGTTCCTGACGCTTGCGCCAGGCCTCGCTGCCCGGGGTGGGCATGGTGTTGATGACGATGGCCTGCTGACCCATGGTCCACAGGTTCGAGCTGAACCAGTAGATGTTGAGCGCGAGCGGGAAGGCCACACCCGAGAAGAGGAACGCGAAGGGGATGATGTAGAGCAGGATCTTCTGCTGCCGGTACATCGGCGAGTTCTTGGTCTCGTCCGAGACGTTCTTCGACATGATCTGCAGCTGCGTGAAGAACTGCGACGCGATCATGAGCACCATGATGGCGCCGAGCAGCGCGACGACCATCCAGTTGCCGCTCTCCCAGCCCTGGGTGAACGTCATCTTGAGCGGTGCGCCGAAGATGCTCGCCGCGTTGAAGCTGTTCGTGAGCGACTCGTTCATGAACCCGATGCCGGTCTTGTTCTCGGCGGCGTGGCGGAGCACGTAGAACAGCGAGAAGAACACCGGCATCTGGATGAGGATCGGCAGGCACGACGCGAACGGATTGGTGCCGTGCTTCTTGTACAGGGCCATCGTCTCGCGGCTCATGGCCTCGCGCGAGAACTGATCCTTCTTGCCCTTGTACTTGTCCTGGATCTTCTTCATGTCGGGCGCCAGATCCATCATTCGACGCTGCGACTTGATCTGCCGGACCGTCACCGGGATCAGCGCCGAGCGCACGACGACGACGAGGCCGATGATCGAGAGCACCCAGGTGACGCCCGAGGCCGGGTCCATGCCCATCGCGGTGAACAGCCAGTGCCAGGCCCACAGCACGAGCTCGACGAGCCAGCGCAGCGGCCACAGTATCGTTTCGAAGAAGTCCACCGGGTTAGGCCTTTCGCTCGATGGGGCGGACGAAGCCGCGAGGGTTGATCACGAAGTTCTGGTGCTGCCCGGGAGGTACGTCATCGATACCGCCGGGAGTGAAGGGATTGCAGCGGAGAAGCCGCCAGACGGTGAGCGCCGTGCCGACGAGGAAGCCGCGAAGCTGATACGCCTCCAAAGCGTACCGGGAACAGGATGGATGATACCTGCATACCTGTCCGTAGAGCGGGGAGACGAGGCGGCGATAGGCGTGCATGAACGCGATCATCGCGTTGCGCGGCAGCAGCCAGATCTCGAGCAACGGAGTCATGATTCCGCGCCCCGGGGGAGCATCTCGTGGGCGAGGCGGTCGAGGGCGCGATTCATCTCGTGCTCGAGCTGTTCGAAGGACGCGTCGGTGATCGCCGGCAGGGCCCGGAAGACCACGTCCAGCTCGCCGAAACCCGCGTGCAGCCGGCGCTCGACGACGGTCTTCATCCTGCGGCGGATCAGATTGCGCGTGACCGCGTTGCCGATCGCCTTGGAGACGATGAAGCCGAACCTCGCGGGTTCTCCGGGTGCACGCAAAACCGCGTGGGTGATGCACAAGGCACCCCCCACGCGGCGACCGGCGCGCACGGCGCGGCGGTAATCCTCGCCCCGGGTGACACGATGCTGCCTCGCAGGCACGATCGGGAACCGGGAACGGTGAGACTAGGCGGTGAGCTTCGAGCGGCCCTTGCCGCGACGGGCCGCCACGATGGCGCGGCCGGCGCGGGTGCGCATGCGGGCGCGGAAGCCGTGCACCTTGGCGCGGCGGCGGTTGTTGGGCTGGAAGGTACGCTTGCTCATGACAGACTCCGTGACTTATGGAACAGATCCCCGAGGCTCGGTGACATCGAGGAAGTCGGATCTGGGCGAGCACGTGATGCCGTGAGAAAAACGCACGCGTTTTCCGCAGCACGCACTGGCGCAAGTGCGCCGATCCAGGCGGGCCGCCCATACAAGGTACTTACTCTACGCGAGAACTCCGGCTCCGTCAAAGTCTCGGCTCCCCCCGACCGGCTCCCGACGGCCGGCTCCGGCACCGTCTCGGCGCGGATGCGACGCGCCGAGACGAAGATCGATCTCCGCTTTCACAGACAGACTTGCCTGTGGACAAAACTGTGGCTAACGTGGGCGCAGGTGTTCTCCCACCGCTGACAATATCCCGGAATTGCACGGATCTGCGGCGATTCCCTTGTGGATAACTCTGGGTATAACATTGACCATTCCAATCCATTCGAGATCGAGCCGGGTAGACGCGTGACTGATGACGAACTGCAGGAGGTCTGGGCGCGTGTGACCCGGGCGGTCATGGGCGACCCGTCCGTGGGCCCCGCGAACGGCGCTCAGGTCGCCCTCGCCCTGCCCCGGGGGATCGCGGCGGGCACCCTCTACCTCGCGGTTCCCTACGAGTTCACGCTGAAGCTGCTCGAGAGTCGCCTGCGACCCTCGATCATGGCCGCGATCGCGGGGATCCCCGAGGCCGACGAGATCGAGAACTTCGTCGTCATCGTCGACGAGGAGGCGCATCCGTCGCTGGATCCCGAACCCTCCGCCGTGGAGGAGGAGCCGGCCGCCGCGACACCGCTTCCGGCATCGACGCACGCCACTCCTCGGCACGATGCGGTGCGCCCCGTCGACGAACCGCGCCGGCGGCACGGCGCCGAGGCGCCCGTCGACAGCCGCCTGAACGAGAAGTACCGCTTCGACAGCTTCGTGATCGGGCAGTCGAACCGTTTCGCGCACGCCGCCGCCGTCGCGGTGGCCGAGGCCCCGGCCCGGGCGTACAATCCGCTCTTCATCTACGGCGACTCCGGCCTCGGCAAGACCCACCTGCTCCACGCGATCGGGCACTACGCGCGCGAGCTCTTCCCCGATGTGCGCGTGCGGTACGTGAGCTCGGAGGACTTCACCAACGACTTCATCAACTCCATCGCCAACAACCAGGGCGCCGCCTTCCACTCGCGGTATCGCAGCGTCGACATCCTGCTCGTCGACGACATCCAGTTCCTCGAGGACAAGGTGGAGACCCAGGAGGCGTTCTTCCACACCTTCAACACGCTGCACGATCACAACAAGCAGGTCGTCATCACGAGCGACGTGCAGCCGAAGCAGCTCCGCGGCTTCGAGGAGCGGATGCTCTCGCGCTTCGAGTGGGGACTGCTCACCGATATCCAGGCCCCGGACCTCGAGACGCGCATCGCGATCCTGCGCAAGAAGGCGCAGCGGGAGAACCTCGAGATCGACCACAGCATCCTCGAGTTCATCGCCAGCAAGTTCTCGTCGAACATCCGCGAGCTCGAGGGCACCCTGATCAGGGTCACGGCCTACGCCAGCCTGAACCAGCAGCACATCGACATGCCGCTCGTGCACACGGTGCTGAAGGATCTGATCACACTCGACGCCGACAACGAGGTGCAGCC
This sequence comes from Leucobacter sp., assembly GCF_053528595.1. Taxonomy (NCBI): domain Bacteria; kingdom Bacillati; phylum Actinomycetota; class Actinomycetes; order Micrococcales; family Microbacteriaceae; genus Leucobacter; species Leucobacter sp. The sequence goes on from NZ_JAIVPF010000007.1 coordinate 39,727, forward strand.
CTCCGACATCATCAGCAAGACGGCCGAGTACTTCGATCTGTCGATCGACGACCTCTACGGCCCCACGCGCGCGCAGCAGATCGCGACGGCCCGGCAGATCGCCATGTACCTGTGCCGCGAGCTCACCCCCCTCTCGCTGCCCAAGATCGGACAGCTCTTCGGCGGCCGCGATCACACCACCGTCATGTATGCGCACAAGAAGATCTCGCAGCTCATCGCCGAGCGCAGGTCGATCTACAACCAGGTGCAGGAGCTGACGACGCGTATCAAGCAGGGCTCTCGCTGACACCCGTTCACCGACCGTTTCTCCACAGATATTCATCACCCTGTGGATAGCTGGGGAGAACTCGGGCGTTTCTGTGGAGGAGATCCTGCGGCCTGTGGAATCATCGTGAGGGCGCTACTTCCGCATCATTCCGCGGGGGAGCACTCGCTCCGATGCTGCCAACACCTCACAGAGATGTAGTTCTTTAGGACATACTGCGATCGGGGGAGTTATCCACAGTTTCCACAGCTGTTAACACTGTTAACACCTCAATCTCTTTTCAGGGCACTCGATCACGCACTCCGCACTCGGCCCGATCCCCGTCTGCCAGACGCCGACAGGAGTTCGCGGATGCTCCGGGCCGCTGAGTATGCAAAGATTGTGAACCGACAGATCAGGCGCACACGTGTGTGCGTGGGAGGGAACCCAGATGCGATTCACCGTCAACCGTGACGTGTTCAGCGAAGCCGTATCGTTCGCCGTCAAGCTGTTGCCGCAGCGTCCCACCCAGCCGCTGCTCAGCGGTGCCCTGATCGAGGCCGAGGGCGACCAGCTCACGGTGTCGTCGTTCGACTACGAGGTGTCCGCCCGCACGAGCGTCACCGCGGTGATCTCCGAGGCCGGCCGGGCGCTGGTATCGGGACGCCTGCTGAGCGAGATCGCGCAGCGTCTGCCCCACGCCGATGTCGAGGTGTCTCTCCTCGAGAGCCGGGTGGAGGTGCGATGCGGATCCGCGTCGTTCAGTCTTCCCGCGATGCCCGTCGAGGAGTATCCCCAGGTGCCCCGGATCGACTCGGTCTCGGGGTCGGTTCCCGCCGACGTCTTCGCCGATGCGATCGCGCAGGTCTCCCTGGCCGCTTCGAAGGACGACGTCACCCCGGTCATCACCGGTGTGCAGTTCGAGGTGAACGAGAACTCGCTGACGCTGACGGCCACCGACCGGTATCGCGTGGCCACGCGGAGCATCGACTGGGAGAACCAGGGCGGCCAGGAGGAACTGACGGCACTGGTGCCGTCGAAGATCGTGACCGAGGTCGGCAAGACGTTCTCGAGTGACGGCCAGGTGCAGGTCTCGATCGTCAAGGACGCCGAGCGAGAGCTGATCGCGTTCACCGGCGGATCGAAGACGGTGACCTCGCTGCTCATCAAGGGCAACTACCCGCCGGTCGGCCGCCTCTTCCCGGAGAACGTCGACAACTATGCCGTGGTGAACACCGGCGAACTGGTGGAGGCCGTCGGCCGCGTCGGGCTGGTGCTCGAGCGCGAAGCCGCCCTCCGCTTCTCCTTCGTCGAGGGATCGGTGACGCTGGAGGCGGCGGGCACCGAGTCGGCCCAGGCGGTGGAGACGGTCGACACGCACCTGGTGGGCGACGACATGGTGGTCTCGTTGAAGCCGCAGTTCCTGCTCGACGGTCTGCGCTCCACCCATGCGGAGTTCGCGCGGATCGCGTTCACCCGCACCGACAATCCGGGCAAGCCCGGGCCGGTGCTGATCACGAGCCAGCGCAGCAAGGAAGAGGCCGACGAGGAGAGCTTCCGCTACCTGCTCCAGCCGAACCTGCTGCTCCGATAGGGGAGGGGAGCGATGCGGGTCGCGCATCTCTCGCTCGTCGACTTCCGCAACTACCGCAGCGCGGAGCTCGAGCTGGCGCCGGGCCCGAACCTGCTCGTCGGCCGGAACGGCCAGGGCAAGACGAACCTGGTCGAGGCGATCGGCTACTTCGCGACGCTCCGTTCCCACCGCGTGACCGGCGACGGGCCTCTGATCCGATCGGGGGCGGATGCCGCCGTAGCGCGCCTGAAGGTGGCTGCCGCCGATCGAGATGTGATGCTCGAACTGCAGTTGAATCGGGATCGGCCCAATCGTGCGCAGGTCAACCGCAACGCGGTGCGACCTCGGGAGGTCACCCGATGGTTCGCCGCAGTGGCATTCGTGCCGGAGGACCTGGGAATCGTTCGTGGAGAGCCCTCAGGACGCCGGCGCTTCCTCGATGACGCGCTGGTGGCCCGGCATCCGGTGGCTGCAGGGGCTCTCGCAGACTACGAACGGGTGGTGCGTCAGCGTACGTCGCTGCTGAAGTCATCGCGCGGAGGCTCCGGTGCACTCGAGGCGACACTGGGCATCTGGGACGAGCAGCTGATTGAGTACGGCACGCAGATCATGCTCGCGCGCCGCGAGCTGGTCCGCGATCTGGGGAGTCCGCTGCGGGAGGGGTACCGTCGGCTGGTGACGCAGGATCACGGCCCCGAGCTGACTCTGAGCGAGTCGGTGCGCAGCGCGATCGCCCCGGATGATGTTTCACGTGAAACGGGCTCCCCGGAGGCGCTCGCCTCCGTTTCACGTGAAACACTCGCCGAGCAGTTCCGGCAGGCCCTCGCCGCCGTGCGATCGCGAGAGCTCGATCGCGGCGTCACGCTCGTGGGTCCCCACCGGGATGATCTGGTCCTCACGCTGAACGGGCTCCCCGTCAAGGGGTACGCCAGCCACGGGGAGTCGTGGTCCTTCGCGCTGTCCCTGAAGATGGCGCTCGCCTCGATCCTGCGGGACGAGTCGCCGGCGGGCGATCCGGTGATCATTCTCGACGATGTCTTCGCGGAACTCGACTCGCGGCGGCGCGAAAGCCTCATGGCCGCGGTCAGCGACTTCGAGCAGGTGATCGTGACCGCGGCCGTCGAGGAGGATGTGCCCGACGGGGTGTCCTGGCGTCGCGTCCGCATCGAAGCCGGCGCGATCCTCGAGGAGACCGACCGATGATCCCTGTCGGCGAGGACGGATTCGCCACCGAGGCCTATCTGCGCGCGAAGGCCGTGTGGCGCGGGTCGACGTATCGCCGGAGGCGGCGCGCGGAGCAGGACTCTGACTCGCCGGGGGGCCGCCCGTTCGGCGGCGGACGTGATCCGCGTGCGCTCGGAGACGTGCTCAGCGTGATCGCCAGCGACATGGGGTGGAGCGTCGAGCTCGAGCAGGCCCGCCTCATCGCCGAGTGGCCGGAGTTCGCCGGGGAGGCCACCGCCGACCACACGACGGTGGTCGGGATCAGCAATGGTGTGCTGCAGGTGCAGTGCGACTCCACCACCTGGGCTACTGAGCTGCGGCGGCTGCGCGCCGAGATGCTCACGAGGCTGCTCCGCGACTACCCCGATGCCGAGATCCGCGACCTGCGGTTCCTGGCCCCCGGTGCGCCGAGCTGGCGGCACGGCCCGCGGTCGGTGCGGGGGAGAGGACCGCGCGACACGTACGGGTGATCGAGGAGAACCATGGTGACGGGGTCGCGCGCCGGTATCCGGAGATGGGAGTGCATGCGTCCGCGGGTGTTCCCAGATGATTCATGGCCGCGGCGACGCCGCGGAGACGGCCCGCCGAACAGCGCGCAGGAGCGTCTCGTGGGCTTCGATCCGATGCATCGACTGCGCGGGGGATCGTCCCCCGCTGAGAAATGAGTGCTGGGAGCCCGCAATGGGGCATTCCGGGGCTGATTCTTGATAAGCTGGTGTGCGGACGTGTCCGGCGTGCAAAAACGCTCTGAGAGGCCCAGAAAAGGATTATTCAAGGCATGAGTTCAGAACAGGCTGCGGCCGCGGAAGACTACGGCGCCGGTGCGATCCAGGTGCTCGAGGGCCTCGAGGCGGTACGCAAGCGGCCTGGCATGTACATCGGGTCCACGGGCCCGCGGGGTCTGCACCATCTCGTCTACGAGATCGTCGACAACTCCGTCGACGAGGCGCTCGCCGGCTACTGCGACACGATCGACGTCACGATCCTCGAAGACGGCGGTGTGCGCGTCATCGACAACGGGCGAGGGATCCCGGTCGATCCGCACTCATCCGACCCGAGCAAGTCGACGGTGGAGGTCGTACTCACGGTGCTGCACGCCGGAGGCAAGTTCGGCGGCGGCGGGTACGCGGTCTCCGGCGGCCTGCACGGTGTGGGCTCGTCCGTCGTGAACGCGCTGTCGAGCCGGTTCGAGGTCGAGGTCAAGCGGCAGGGTTTCACGTGGAACATGTCCTTTACCGGCAGCGTCCCCGACGGTCCCCTGACGCAGGGAGAGCCGAGCGAGGAGACCGGCACCACGATCACCTTCTGGCCCAGCGCGGAGATCTTTGAGACGATCGAGTTCGACTACCAGACGCTGCGCACGCGGTTCCAGCAGATGGCCTTCCTCAACAAGGGCCTCAAGATCGTGCTCACCGATCTGCGCCCGCAGGAGCCGGTTGAGAATCAGGAGGGCGAGCTCGTCGCGCCCGCCGCGCCGCACGACGAGTTCCTCTACGAAAAGGGGATCGAGGACTACGTCCACCACATCAACTCGACGAAGCGCGCCGAGCTGGTGAACGACGAGATCATCTCGTTCGAGCTGGAGGACACCGAGCGCAAGATCTCCGCCGAGGTCGCGATGCAGTGGACCACGGCGTACACCGAGAGCGTGCACACCTACGCCAACACCATCAACACGCATGAGGGCGGCACCCACGAAGAGGGATTCCGCGCCGCTCTGACGACGCTGGTGAACCGGTACGCGCGCGAGAAGAACATCCTGCGCGAGAAGGACGACAACCTCTCCGGCGACGACGTGCGCGAGGGGCTCACCGCGGTGATCTCCGTGAAGCTCGGCGAACCGCAGTTCGAAGGCCAGACCAAGACGAAGCTCGGGAACACCGAGGCCAAGGCCTTCGTGCAGAAGGTGGTGGGGGATCAGCTCGGCGACTGGTTCGAGCGCAATCCCGGCCCGGCGAAGGACATCATCCGCAAGGCGATCCAGGCGGCGACCGCGCGTCTGGCCGCCCGCAAGGCCCGCGAGACCGCGCGGCGCAAGGGCCTACTCGAGTCCGGCGGCATGCCGGGCAAGCTCGCCGATTGCACGAGCAAGGATCCCTCGATCTCCGAGATCTTCATCGTCGAGGGCGACTCCGCGGGCGGATCGGCGAAGACCGGGCGAAACCCCCATACGCAGGCGATTCTCCCGCTCAGGGGCAAGATCCTTAATGTGGAGAAGGCCCGCCTCGACCGAGCCCTGGGCAACGCCGAGGTGCAGGCCATGATCACGGCGTTCGGCGCCGGCATCGGGGAGGAGTTCGACCCCGAGAAGGCCCGGTACCACAAGATCGTGCTCATGGCCGATGCCGATGTGGACGGTCAGCACATCACCACCCTGCTGCTCACGCTCCTGTTCCGCTACATGCGCCCGCTCATCGATCTCGGCTACGTGTACCTGGCTCAGCCCCCGCTCTATCGGATCAAGTGGGCCAACGCCGAACACGAGTACGTGTTCAGCGACGCGGAGCGAGACATCCGTCTGAGCGCCGGTGCGGAGAACGGACGCCGGCTCGTCAAGGAGAGCGGCGTGCAGCGCTACAAGGGCCTCGGCGAGATGAACCACGAGGAGCTGTGGGACACCACGATGAACCCCGAGACCCGCACGCTGCTGCAGGTCACCATGGAGGATGCCGCCGCGGCGGATGAGATCTTCGCCACGCTGATGGGCGAGGACGTGGAGGCCCGCCGCAGCTTCATCCAGCAGAACGCGAAGGACGTGCGCTTCCTTGACATCTGAGAACCAGAATCCGGATCCCGACACCGTGCAGGACGAGACGACGGAGCCTCAGGAGGAGGCCGTCCACGGCAAGATCGACCAGGTCGATCTGCAGCTCGAGATGCAGCGCTCGTACCTCGACTACGCCATGAGCGTGATCGTCGGGCGCGCGCTGCCCGACGTGCGCGATGGACTCAAGCCGGTGCACCGCCGCGTGATCTACACGATGTACGACGGGGGATACCGCCCCGACAAGGCGTTCTCCAAGTGCACGCGCGTCATCGGCGATGTCATGGGCCAGTTCCACCCGCACGGCGACAGCGCGGTGTACGACTCCCTCGTGCGTCTCGTGCAGCCGTGGTCGCTGCGCTACCCGCTGGCGCTCGGCCAGGGCAACTTCGGCTCGCCCGGCAACGACGGAGCCGCCGCGCACCGGTACACGGAGACCAAGATGTCGCCGCTCGCCATGGAGATGGTGCGCGACATCGACGAGGACACGGTCGACTTCCAGGACAACTACGACGGCCGCACGCAGGAGCCGACGGTCCTCACCAGTCGCTTCCCGAACCTCCTCGTCAACGGTTCCGTCGGCATCGCGGTCGGCATGGCCACCAACATTCCGCCGCACAATCTGCGAGAGGTCTCCGAGGGCGCGATCTGGCACCTCGAGCACCCCGAAGCAACGCGCGAGGAACTGCTCGAAGCGCTCATGGAGCGCGTGCACGGCCCCGACTTCCCGACCGGTGCGCAGATCCTCGGCACCAAGGGCATCCGCGACGCCTACCGCACCGGCCGCGGCTCGATCACCATGCGTGCGGTTGTCAACATCGAGGAGATCCAGGGCCGCACCTGCCTCGTCGTGACCGAGCTGCCGTATCAGGTCAACCCCGACAACCTCGCGGTCAAGATCGCGGACCTCGTCAAGGACGGCAAGGTGCAGGGCATCGCCGACATCCGCGACGAGAGCAGCGGGCGCACCGGCCAGCGCCTCGTGATCGTACTGAAGCGCGACGCGATCGCCAAGGTCGTGCTCAACAACCTGTACAAGCACACGCAGTTGCAGGAGAACTTCGGCGCGAACATGCTCGCGATCGTGGACGGCGTGCCGCGCACGCTCGCGATCGACGGCTTCATCACGGCCTGGGCCAAGTTCCAGGTCGAGGTCATCGTGCGCCGCACGGAGTACCGCCTCAAGAAGGCGGAGGCCGAGGCCCACATCCAGCGCGGCTACCTGAAGGCCCTCGATGCCCTCGACGAGGTCATCGCGCTGATCCGTCGCTCGCCGACCGTCGACGAGGCGCGCGAGGGTCTCATGGCGCTGCTCGGCGTGGACCAGATCCAGGCAGACGCGATCCTCGGCCTGCAGCTGCGCCGCCTCGCGGCCCTCGAGCGGCAGAAGATCCTCGATCTGGCCGCCAAGCTCGAGGCGCAGATCAAGGAGTACCAGGGCATCCTCGAGTCGCCGGTCGAGCAGCGCAGCATCGTCATCGGCGAGCTGAGCGAGATCGTCGACAAGTTCGGCGACGAGCGGCGCACCACGATCCTGCACGGCTTCGACGGCGACATGTCGATGGAGGACCTGATCCCCGAGGAGGAGATGGTCGTCACGGTGACGCGCGGCGGATACGTCAAGCGCACCCGCATCGACAACTACCGCTCGCAGCACCGCGGCGGCAAGGGCGTCAAGGGCGCGCAGCTGCGCGCCGACGACATCGTCGAGCACTTCTTCGTCACCACGACGCACCACTGGCTGCTGTTCTTCACGAACACCGGTCGCGTCTACCGCGCGAAGACGTATGAGATCCCCGAGGGCGGTCGCGACTCCAAGGGACAGCACCTCGCCAACCTGCTGGCGCTGGCGCCCGACGAGTCGGTCACGCAGATCCTCGACGTGCGCGACTTCGCCGCCGCCGGGTACCTGGTGCTCGCCACCCGGGACGGCCTCGTCAAGAAGACCGCGCTCGAGGAGTACGACACGAACCGCACGGGCGGCATCATCGCGATCAAGCTGCGCGAGGGGGACGAGCTGGTATCGGCGCTCCTCGCCGAGGCGACGGACGACGTGCTGCTCGTCTCGCGGCACGGCATGTCGGTGCGATTCACCGCCTCTGATCAGGCACTTCGTCCTATGGGCCGGTCCACGAGCGGCGTGCGGGGCATGGGCTTCCGCGAGGGCGACTCGCTGCTGTCGGCCTCCCGGATCAACGGTGCCGAGGGGTACGTCTTCGTGGTCACCGAGGGCGGCTACGCGAAGCGCACGGCCGTCGACGAGTACCGCGTGCAGAACCGCGGCGGTTACGGCATCAAGGTGGCGAAGCTCGACGAGAACCGCGGCGACCTGGTCGGCGCGCTCATCGTCGGGGAGACCGACGAGGTGCTCGCCGTGCTGGCGAGCGGTAAGGTGGTGCGATCGAGCGTCGCAGAGGTGCCGGCGAAGGGGCGCAACACCATGGGTGTGGTCTTCGCACGATTCCCAGAGGGGGACCGTATCATTGGCATCGCGCGAAATTCGGAGCGCGGGCTCGATGACGAGGAGTCCGAGGCCCAGGGCGCCGAAACCGCTGACAACAAGGAAGACGTGAATGAGTAACACTGTCGCCGACAAGCTGGCAAAGAAGACCCGGAAGAAGGCGCCTGCGAAGCAGGTGCGCCTGAAGCTGGTCTACATCGACTTCTGGTCGGCCGTGAAGTTCTCCTTCCTGGTGTCGATCTGCCTCGCGATCGTGAGCGTCGTCTCGACGGTGCTGATCTACACGGTGCTCACGCAGACCGGCGTCTTCGCACAGGTGGACACGCTGTTCATGGACATCGTGGGCGAGGACAACAGCCTGATGAAGGTCATCGGCTTCCCGCAGGTCTTCGGATTCGCCGTCGTGGTGGGGATCCTCAACACCATCGTCGGCACCGCGCTGGGCGCTGTGGGATCCCTCGTCTACAACCTGCTCGTGCGCGTGCTGGGCGGGTTCCAGCTCGGTTTCACGAGCAACTAGGCCGCGGCCTCGCGGCGCACAGGTCGGGCAACGCGCCCGATATCCGGGTTCGATTTCGATTTTCGGCTCGGATCGGGTAGAGTCATTGCTTGGTCAAGGGGCTATAGCTCAGGCGGTTAGAGCGCTTCACTGATAATGAAGAGGTCCCAGGTTCAAGTCCTGGTAGCCCCACCGAAAAATGCGGGAAAATCAAGGGTATCCGTGATCATCACGGGAGCAAGACTTGATTGCCTCACGAAAAACTCACGATTTACTCGGCAAAAGAGCCCATTTTGGCTCCTGCCTGTGTGGATGTTTCGAGACATCTGGATACGGCGGTGGGAAGTCCGGGACACCTGTTTGGCATGACCAGACAGAACCCCATCGAACACCTTCAACCCCTTATCAGTTTGCAGGAGCTTGCCGAGTACCTCGGCGTCCCGGTCCAGCGCATCTACGACTGGCGGGCCGCTGGCACCGGACCCCGCGGCTATCGCTTTGGTCGGGAGTTGCGCTTCCGCGTCGCGGACGTGGAGCGATGGCTCGAAGAGCAGGCCGAGTCGTCCGATGGGCGGTGAGCCAGCATGGCTAGGCCACGTACCCCGATCGGGACTTTCGGCGAAATAACTGTCAAGAAATTCGGAGCCAGTTTCATTGCCCGAACACACATGCGCGACTGGGACGGGAAGCTGCGCCGCCTTGAAGCCAGCGCGGCGACCCGTTCCGCCGCGGCAACCCTGTTGAAAGAACGCATCTCCAAGCGTGGCGATCATCGGGCTGGCTCCGGGGTCCTGACCGGAGATACCACCTTCCCTGAATTGGTGGAGTTCTGGATCGACGACATGAAAGCCGACACCCGTCTGGCGCCGTCGACGAAGGACACGTACGAACGCAACATGCGCACTCTCGTCTTTGCCGCGTTCGAGCACTTCACGCTTCGAGAGATTAGTGTCAGCCGAGTCGATCAGTTCCTCAAGCGGGCCTCCACCGTCAGCTACAGTCGCGCCAAGCACGCAAAAGTCGTGCTCGGTCTGATGCTCGGTCTTGCCGCCAGGTATGACGCGATCCCCACCAATCCTGTGCTCTCCACCCGGCGCCTTCACAAGCCTAAGGTGCGGCCGTTGGCGCTCACGATCGAGCAGGTCGACGCGATCCGTCGTGCGGTCGCGAACTGGCGACGTGGACCGAAGCGGATGGGACCGAAACCAGACGGTCAACTGGAAGTCATCATTGAGACGATGCTGGGCACGTCCGCGAGGATCGGGGAGGTCCTTGCAATTCGTGCGTGCGATCTCGACCTGGATGCGCAGACACCCAGCGTGGAGATCACCGGCACGATCGTGCACTTCAAAGGTCAAGGACCCAAGCGACAAGAGTTCCCCAAGACAGACTCCTCGCATCGGCGAATCCCACTGCCTGCGTTCGCGGTGGCGTGCCTGCGGCAGCATCTGGAAGCGAAAGGAACCCCGGCGGGTGAGGTGCTCATATTCCGCACCAGGAATGGGACGCCGTTCAGCACGAACAATGTCCGCACTCGGCTACGGAAGATTCTTGAGGAAGCTGGAATCATGGGCGTCACTCCACATGCTTTTCGACGAACGGTCGCAACGACAATTCACCGTGAAGCCGGCATCAGGCTTGCATCGGAGACGCTCGGGCACAGCTCGGAGGAGGTCACTCGCGTGCACTACATTGAACCCGACGGGATGGTTGACCCGCGAGCCGCACAGATCCTCGAACAACATCTGGCGCCTACTGGTTTGCATGGTCGATGACCTCTGCCGCGTGGAGGTTCGGGTTGAAGCATCGATCCTCACCGTGCCGCCACTCGTGCGTGCTCACGGCACTTCTCCGGTACTCAGCACGAGACCTGCGATGAACTGATCCTCGGTATGGCGACGCGATTCAACATCGGCGTGCATGTGCTCCACGAAGTCTTCCTCACGGTTCGGGATTCGGATGTCTTCGACGGGATCGGGGTCAGGTTCGCCGGGCCAGGCAATGCGACGTGTCGGGCGGTCGGTGTTCAGCCGTGTGCCGCAGGCGGCGGTCCAGTGTCGGAGGCGTTCTTGGGCTTCGGTGAAGTCGCGGTGCCAGACGAGCATCGCGGAGCCTTTGGCTTCGGGGTGGATCGCGCATAGCCAGTGGATGTGCAGCGCGGACAGCTCCCACACCAGCTCCGGGTGGCGGTGCCAGAACGGAGGGATCACCGCGACCGGGAGGCCGTAGGTGTGTCGGAGCCAATGCACCCATTCGTTCAGCGCGAGCCATTCTTCTTCTGCGGCGTCGGCGGTGAGGAGGTTCCAGTTCACCGGCCCCGGAGGCCCCGACTCATCCTCGCCCTGGGTGCCGGGGGTGTCGGTGTCGGGGTCGTAGCTTTCATCGAACTCGTCCTCCGCCACCTCACCTGCATCGACTTCACTGGTGTCGGGCAGTTCATCGGCCATGATCCGTCCTCACCTCCCGATCGCGGCAGCAGCAGAGGTGCGGCGCGGCGTGCCAGGAGACAACGCCGCGTCTTCGAGCCCGGCATCCAGTGAGTCGGACTCCGGGGTGCGTCGGGGCCGGTCGACGGTGTAGCGGGTGCGGGCGAGGTCGTGTCCGATTTTCTTTGCGACGAATTCCTCGGCCATGACGGTCTGCCCGTTGTCGTCGGTGCGGTCGTAGTGGTGGGTGTAACCTTCGGCGACGAACTTGTCGCCTTTCGCGAATCGTTGGTGGGCGCGTTCGGCGGTCTTCCGGAACGCGACGAGGTCGTGGAAGGTGGTCTCGGTCTGCGTGAATGATCCGTCGTCTTCGCGACGGTAGTGCTCCTGCCCGATCTTCACGAACAGCCGTGCGTCACCTTTCTCGGTGAACGACAGGTGGGGTTCGGAAGCGATGAACCCGGACAGGGACTCTTGTGTGTGGATGGTCATTGGACTCTCCTGGTGATGTTCGGGACCCCACGGCTTGGGGTGCTCTGTCACTCAGGTGCGCCCACGGCCCCCTGCTTGCCGCTCTGTGCAGGGGTGTCGTGTTGCAGCAGCTTTTCCACATCACGGCGCTGCGTCTGTAGCTCGTCCGCGTTCTTGCGCCCCGTCCAGGCACGGAGCTTCGCGACGATGGGCGGTGCTGAGCGGAGGAGGATGAGGCCGGTGCCGAATGGGAGGGTGCGGATCACGTCGGGCGGCATGATCGCTACCCGGCGGATGGAGCGTTGTGCGGTGCGGGAGCCGTGGTCGCCGATCGTGGTGGAGTCGGTGATCTCGTCTCGCTCTCCGATCAACGTGGTGAGGTCTTGGAGGTCGCGGCTGTTGGATGCTCCGCCGAGGATGATCTTCACAATGCTGGCGTCCCAGATCGCGCCCGCGGCGTTGTCCGACCACTTCTCTCTAGCCTGGGCGAGGGATTGCAGCACGGGCATCGTCGTGATCCCCGTACCCCCGCCTTCTGCCATCAGTGTGGGGAGGGATGGGAGCGGGGCGAGGTTGCCGATCTCATCGAGGGCGAGGAGCAGTGGCGGGTCGAGTCTGGTCGCGGGTGAGCGTGCGGCGAGGCGGCGTGCGGCTTCGACGAGGTCTTCCACGAACGCCGACACCAGCGCTGCACTGTTGTTCGCCCCCGCCCCGGTCGCGAGGAGGTAGACGGTGCCGCGCTTGCGTAAGAACTCTTCCGGGTCGAACTGCTCGTGCGGTCCTGGGCTCACGGCGTCGAGCACTCGGGGGTCGGCGAGGGCTGCGAGGGAGAGCGAGACGCCTTGCCAGATCGAGTCCCGGGTGCGGGGGTCTGAGTCGATCATCGCCTGCAAAGAGTCTGCCCACCCGGTTGCAGCCTCTGGGTTGGCGGTGAGGATCGCGACGGCATCGGAGGCTGCTGCGGGGTCGAGGGTCCATCGGAACAGTTCGGCTGGGGTTCGGTGATCGAGCGCTGCGGCGTGGAGAAGGGCTTGAAGGGCGGTGCGGGTTTTCCCTTCCCAGAAGTCACCGCCCTCGACACCACCAGCGGACAGGCCGGTGCCGGCAGCAAGACCCGTGGCGCGGACCATCGCCGTCAACGGGTCCTCACACCCACGGATCGGCGACCACCGCAGCCCCGCCGGGACACCTTCGGCCAGGTGCTGCGGGTCAAACACCGCGACCGGCCGCCCGTCGGTGCTGCGGGCAGTGAGCGTGGCGGTGAGGTTATCGGGACGGGTGGAGGTGGTGACGACCGCGCCGGGGGCGTCGAGGATCGCGTTGATGACCACGTGCAGACCTTTGCCGGAACGGGGTGGCCCGATCAGCAGGATCGAGTCCTCCACGCTCGCCCACACGCTCACGCCGCGTGAGGCGCCAAGCAGATAGCCCACGTCCTGCGCTTCGGGCTTCGCCAAGGACGGGCGGAGCTGCCCGCCGCGGCGCAGCAGCGACTTCGCTGATGCCGCGGTGGCGACGTCGGTGCGAGTCGCGATCCCCACGATCCGATACGCGTCGACCTTCGTGCGCCGGTTGTGCTCCAGGAACGCTCGCCACACCCACAAACCCGCTGCACCGACAGCGACGATCAGGAGCCCCGCGACGAGCCAGTAAGCGACGGGGTTGAGACCGTCGGCACCGAGCGCGCTTCCTGGATCAGCAGGGCGCAGAAGCACACCGAGGCCTGCGTCGATGCCACCGGTCGGCTGTCCGATCCCGGTGACCCACGCGGCAATGGAGCCCGCGGCGCGAAGAATGACGGTCAGGACAGCGGCAGCGATCAGGGCGATGATGCCGAGGTTCGCCAGCTCATCACCGAGCGGCCCACCCTGCCTGGGTGTGCTCATGGCAGCCTGCTGATGGTGAGGGTGCCAGAGATACGGCCGAGGAGGATCACTTCACCCGTGGCGGCGACGGCGACCTGTTCGGCGGTGAGGAGGGCGCGGGCGGTGCCGTCGGGGCTGGCATCGGAGTGGACGTGGATGATCGCGATCGCGACATCCTCACCCGGCACAAACCCTGCCCCCTCCACCTGGTGCAGCACGGGCCGGGCCGCCGGCACCGGCAGCGCAACCTTCTCCGGTGCTGGCGGTTCCCACGGCTTGGGTGTGGGGCGTTCGCGTGGTGGGGTGATGATGTCGGTGAACATCGATCCGTCCGCTTCCCTAACCTGAACCCGCAGGGGCGTGCGGTATCGGGCAGCGAGAGCGTCGAGGATCGTGGGGAAGGATTCGCGCCGCCAGCCCGGTGCGAACGGTTCCGGCAGATGCGGCACACTGTCCACGGTGACGGTCATCGCCCCGTCCGCGTCGATGACGAACTCCACCACCGGAACTCTGACCGGCCCACTGCTCCCAGGCGTCGGCGCCTTCGGGGGTTGCGTGTCGGGGGTGGTGCGGCGGTAGCGGGGCTTCGGCGTCACAGGTTGGGTCCTCTCCGGAACGTGCAGGGGTGTCGCCATGCAGGTGTACCCGCGTCGTCCTGGGCGCAGAAAGGTGGGAGGGCACGAACCCGGGGGTGGTTCGTGCCCTCCCGTGCTGACCCGCCACTGGGGTGGGGTGCCGACAGGTCAGCAGCTTGTGATTAGTCCTCCTTTGCTCCCCCGAACTGGGCCGTGAACTCCTCGAACGACAGGTCTTCCTCACGGACGTACCCTGCGCGTTCGCGGGCGATCGCGAGTCGGCGCCCGAACAGAAGCACCGCGCCGGTCGCCGCGGCGATCAGACCGCCGGCGAGGCCGAGCGGCCACCAGCCACCGCCACCGGTCTGCGCGAGTTCGCCCGGGGTACCCGGCGTTCCGGGCTCCTCCGGGGTCTCGGGCACGGGGGTGACGGTGGTGGTTTCGTCCGGTGCACCGCACAGGCCACGGTGCAGGATGAGGCCGTCGGTATCGATGACGGTCTCAACCCAGTAATACGTGCCGACCTGATCGAGCACGACCTCGTCTGAGGTGTACTCGCCGGGACCGGTGAGGTCAATCATCGCGGAGGTGAACACGAGCTCGTCCGCGGTGCACAGCGCCTCATCGGTGTGCTGCCGGTACGACTCGAACACCAGGCGTGCCCCGTCAGGGACGGTGCCGGTGACGGTCGCGACATCGTGCGCCGGCTCACCCAGCATCACACTCGGGACCGCGTTCGTCTTCACGCCGAGCTCTTCGGGCTGCTCGGTGATGACGGTGGTCTCACCCGGCGCCCCGCAAGAGCCTTCGGCGAGCACATCGCCGTCGGCGTCATAGAGGCTTTCGATCCAGTACACGTTCCCTGGTGCAGAGACGGTGGTGGTGCCGGAGTGGTAGATGCCGGCCTGGGTGACGGGGATCTCGTCGCTGACGTAGAACGGTGTCTCACACACCGGCTCGGCCTCTGCTGGGTGCGGCCCGTACGCGCGGAACACCAGGTAGGCGCCGTCGGGAATCGCCGTTCCCTGCACGAGCGCGGTGTCCGAGAACGGTTCCCCGACGAGCGCTGCCGGTGTCGCCTGCGTGATCACCGATACCGGCACCTCAGTATTCGCCTGTGGGACGTAGAAGCGTTCCAGCACATCCGCCGGCGACGACTGGAACGGTTGCACACGGTCGTCGCCCTCGAACGTCGTCACGAGCACGTAGAACCCGGGCTCGGTCGGCACGATCTTGTCGTCATCGGTGTAACCGAGCTTGTAAACCCCGTTCCGTGCCGGCGTCGTAAGCTCCGCCAGCACCGGCGCGGTAATGAGGTCGAGATCATCCGTGAGCTCAGTGTCCATGGCGAACGGGCCGTACACGGTGTGACGGAGTTCATCGAGGTCGGCGTTCCAGTAGCCGTCGCCGGTGAAGTCGCCGTGGTTGGCGGGGAACCCGGTCACGGTGACGACATCGAAGGCGCGGCCGCCGGGGTGCACGTTGTACTCCCGCATCAGCGAGGTCACTGTGATCGGCCACCTGACCGAGGTCGTCTCCACCGTGATGCCGTAGTCGTCCTGCCAATCAGCGGCGAGGTAGTCGCGCACCCACTCCGGTTGTGTGGCCTTTTTGACTTCCCACACCCAGGTCACAAACCCGCCCGACGGAGCCACCACAGGCGGAGACGTGTAGACGCCGGGGCCATCCGCGGTGACCGTGATCGTGCCCAGCGGCACAGCGTTGCTGTCGATCGCCGCGCTCTGGGTTGGTGGCAGGGTGCCGGGGACTTGGTAGACGGTGCCCTCGAAGACCACCGGAATGTGTGCGCCGTCCTGCTTCAACCACGCACCGTTGCTACTGCTGACAGTGATGGTGTCGGTGAGGGCGTTGCCGGGGACGGCGAGCCGCTGATCGGCTTCCGAGATTGCGACGGGCTGGAACGGCACCACCGAGGTCTCTGCCACCTGCCCGAACCGGTCGGTGAACGACTCGGTGAGGTACTTCGCGTTCTGACCGTGGGCGTCCTTGTCGATCGCCCACACCCACGTATAAAACCCCGACTCCGGCGCGACGATCGTGCCCGGCGACGTGTACGACCCGGCACCCGTGAGCGTCACAGTCTCGGTGCCTACGACCGGGGCACCTGCCGGTGGGGTGTCGGCTTCGGCGGGCTGCTCATCGAACGGCCCATACAAGGTGCCGGTCGCGGTCACCTCGATCGGTGCACCATCGAGGTGAATCCACGTACCCTTCGACACCGTGACCGTCAGCCCATCCACGAAAGCGTCACCTTCGGCGACGTAGCGGGAGGCGACCTGGGTGGTGATCTCCGGCTGGAAGTCCAGATCGATCACCGGAGACTGCGCTAATGCCGACAAGCTCGTGGAGGAGCCTGCGACGGCGGCGATGAGGCGCTGCTTCCCGGGTGTCGCGTAGAGATCCAGTGCTGCACCGTACCCGGCGGCGGGCACGGTCATGGATGCCCCGATCCGGTATGACGGCACCCCATCGGCCGGGATTCCGGTGATCGGGTGTGTGCCGACCGCCAAGTTCCGCGTCGAGGCACCGTCAGCGAACAACGCACTGGTAAGCGCCGCGCTCCCGGTGAGTGAGGCCGGGTGAGCCGTGACGGTGAGAGTGCCGGTGTACTGATCCGCCATACTCACCGTAAGGGACAGCGACGGGTCCGTGACCGCGTTCACCGTGGCCTGCTGACGCATCGTCGCAAGATGAGCGAGGATCGTGCCCCGCTCAGACGCGGGCGCAATCGCGACATAATAGTCGTCGCCGGACATGCCGTGCGAGTTGTACATGCCGGGGCTTGCCACCGACCACACGTACAGTGCCACCGCGGCGGTGACATTCGCGTTGGAGGACTGCCCCCACCGATCCAGCACGTAGTTCATTTCCGCGAGCTGCTGACGGGACAGCGAATCCAGCGACGTGATCCGTTCCGGCCCCGCCGTGTTCCCGTAGGGAGGGTCAGCATGGAGGTCCGCACAGTACGCCTGCCGGCCATCGACGCCCGTGTCGTAGGCGCCGAGGAACGCACCGCCAGACCAATAGCCGATGCCCTCACTCGCGGCGTGCGCGGGTTGCGTGCCGAGCGCGAACGATCCGGCGAGGAGGAACAGGGCAAGAAGCACGGACAGCCATCGCCGAATGTTTGTCGGTGGTGGCGCGGCTTCTGGCTGCGGAATATGGGCGAGTGATCCTGACACGAGATGCCTCCCTGACGGTCTGCGAACAGCAACCCGGCACGGGCCGCCTGCACAGCAGGTGCGCCACCGCCCTCACAACACCGGCCCCCGAGGCGGCGCGCTCCGCCCGCCACTGTCCCGGTCGAGTGGACCGACCTCGAGCCCTGCACGCTCCCGCACCGCACGGTGCGCACCGTCACGCACCCCGTGCAGCAGTTCGCGTACGTCGTCGTAGCCGGTGATGATCGACCCGAGCCCGTCACGCAACAGCCGGTGACAGCCAGTGGATGCCGCGGACGTGAGCGGCCCAGGGATCGCCCCGACAGGGCGGCCGAGTTCGATCGCGCGGGCGGCGGTGTGGAGCGTGCCGGAACGGTATCCGGCCTCCACGATGATGACGGTGCCGGAGAGGGCGGCGAGGAGCCTGCTACGTTGCAGGAACCGCCACTTCGTCGGCGTCGCACCCGGCGGCAACTCGCTCACCAGCAGCCCGTCGTTCCCGACCCGTTCGAGCAGATCGGTATGCCCCGCGGGATACGGGCGGTCCAGACCACCGGCAAGCACCGCAATCGTGGAACCACCTGCTCCAAGCGCGGCGCGGTGCGCGGTACCATCGGTTCCGTACGCGCCACCGGAAAGCACCGTTCGAGAGTCTGCGACCGCCGACTGCACCAGCTCTGACGCGACGTGCGCACCATACCCGGTAGACGCACGCGCCCCGGTGACGGTGACGCGATCCCACACCGGTCCGGTCAACAGTCCGGTGTCACCTTTGGTCCACAGCGCGACCGGGACCCGGTCGCCGAGAACCTCGAGCCCGGCCGGCCATTCAGCATCCCCAGGAATCAGCACCCGCATCTCGTGCCGCTCAGTCTCCGCGAGCACCCGCTGGACCTGGGTCGCGTCGATGCGGGGCGCGAGGTGTCGCTGCCAGGTGTCCCCATCCGGTCCCGCCGGCACCTTGTCGGCGGTGGCGCGGGCGACCGTCTCGGATGCGCCCACGGTGCGGAGCATTCGCCCCGTCACCGCATCAGCCGGTTCGGACGCGAGAGCGAGGATAACCCGTGCCGTGCGCTCGTCTGCTGCCAGTTCATTGATGGTGGCCATCAGTGCGTCTCCCTCGGTCGTGGTGAGTCAATCGAGGGGTAGGTGCGACCCCGCACACCGAGGTGATCGTCGTGAGTGGGACCTGCGACTGCGGGAACGCACACTCGCACGCCCTGCGGCTCGGCGGAGGCTGCCGGGATGAGGCAGAGTCGGGCTTCAAGAGCCCTGAACTGTGTCGTTTGTCTCTAGACCCGCATCTTCTTGACTGAGTTTCATGCCCGCCAGGTGCGTCTTCCCAGCCCCCAGGCTGGACTCCACAGCCGTCACGATTCTCGACAATCCATCACAAAATCCTGACGAATTCGCTGTATTCTTGATGCATGGTCACGATTCGTGAAGCTGCGGGGCGATGAAGCTCGCCGCGGTGCGGAGCATCGGAACTGCCAGGGGTTGGCGGTCCGAGGAAGATGCTGCGGACTTCGAGCAGGAGATCATCGATCAGCACGCTCTCGCGATGGCTGCCGCTGGACTCAGTGACGGGTACATCGCGCAGTCCAGGGCGGTCGTCTTTGAGTTCCGTCACCATCTCGACGCCCCGGTCTGGCAGGCCAAGCCTTCTGACGCGGACGCTTTCCTGGCCGGGCTACGTCGAGCAGGGCTGGCCGTCACGACCAGAGCCGGCAAGGCGGGCGCGATCGCGCAGTTCTACGACTTCGCTATCGCCCGCTATCAAGGCGACATCCATGCGCTCACCGAGTGGGTGATCGAGCAGCCCGTCGACGAGTACAACCGGCAGTCCGGGTCGTCGCTCGGCAAGGTCAAGGTGCCGCCCTCGGACGCGGAGATTGAGCGGCTGTTCGGCGGCTGGGCGGCCTCACTTCAAGACGAGCGACGCTACCTGCCCGCTGCCCGGAACTACTTCGCTGCGTCGCTCTGGCGCAGGGTCGGGGTGCGCATCACCGAGGGCACGAAGCTCGACCTCCGTGATTGGCGGCCCGATCTCGGGGCGCTGGGCAAGCTGCATGTCCGGTTCGGCAAAGGCTCGCGCGGACGCGGGTCGAAGCAGCGCCTGGTGCCCGCGATCAACGGGGCGGACAAGCTCATCGACTGGTGGCTCGGCGATGTGCGACACCGGTTCGGACCCGATTGGGACAACCCGGATGCCCCGATGATCCCGTCGGAACGGTTCGATCACGAACTCGGCCGTTCCTGGCGGGCCAGCGATGACGTGCTCCGACGAGGCCTGGCCCGAGCCACTGAGCGGTTCCTGCCTGCCTGGGCCGACGGGCGAATGACGCCGCATGTGCTCCGGCACTACTGCGCGTCTTCTCTGTATCTGGCGGGTATGGATCTGAAGGCGCTGCAAGAGCTGCTGGGCCATCAGTGGCTCTCGACCACGACGCAGTACATCCACGTCCCGGGCGAGCACGTAGAGAACTCGTGGATGCAAGCGAACCAACGGCTGGAAGACCGATTCGAAGGGATGACCGCGCGATGAAATGGAACTTGCGAGTCCAGGCCGCCGAGCGCGGCATCTGGAAGTCGACGGAGCTACGGCGGATGCTCGCCGACGCCGGGCTAGAGATCAGCCAGGGCAAGATGTCGGGGCTGTGGACGGGCACCCCAACCACGATCCGGCTGGACGACCTCGACGTCATCTGCCATGTCCTCGGCTGCGAGCCGACCGATCTCCTCGTACCCGAACCCGAGAAGGTCCGCGCCCGCAAGCCCGGCGCCCGCGAACGGGAAGAAGCTAACGGGAACACGAGCATCGTCACGCCCCGGTTCGGCCCGAAGAACGATCGGCCCGCCCCGCCGCTATGAGCCCGGCACGCGGCCCGAACGGACCCCTGAGTCCGCCGCTGCCCTGCACCGCGTGCGGGGTCAAGCCGGCCGCGTGGCTCACACCCCGAATCGACTTCTGCTACGACTGCATCCCCGGCGGCCCGTTCACACCGCCGGCCTGTAGCAAGTGCGGATCGGCCGAGTATTACAGCCAAGGCCTCTGCGCTCACTGCCACCCCGGCAGCCCCGGCTTCATCGGCTCCTGCCGCGACTGCCTCGCCTGGGGCGTCTACCGCAGGCACAACTGGCGGTGCTGGAAGTGCCGCTGGTGGTTCACCCACTACCCGCAAGGTGAGTGCATCTCCTGCCACCGCGAGGTCACTATCGGTGAACAGGGCTACTGCCGGCTCTGCCTGGAAACCGCCCGCTACCACCAGAGACTCGGCGAACCGCTCGACCTCGACACGGCACGCAAGTACGGCCAGCAGCTCTTCCTCGCCTCGGTGAACGACTCCCGTCAGCCCGCGGAACTCCACCTGCCGATGGCGATGAGCATCCGCGAAGCGCTCAAGGTCATCAGCACCCCGCCGCCGGAACCGGCCAGCCACCAACCGGTGCTGTTCCATATCGACCCCGACCCCGAACGTCTCCGGCAGCGCTCCAACGAGATCAGGCTGCGCGACATCACCAGCCGCACCGACCACTTCCTCTACGCCCGAGCCCGAGAGTACGCATGGAGCAAGCGCCAGACCAACCAGGTCAGGCGCACCCTGAAAGTCCTGCAACTCGTGTTCCCCGGCGCGAATCTGCGCTTCCGCGCCTCCGACATCCTCTCGATGCGCCGCTACGACGACGGCAGCAACATCCGCTCCACCATCGAAGTCCTCGAAGACGCCGGGCTCCTCACTGACGACCGGGTGCCCTCGTTCACCAAGCTCTTCGAACGCAAGACCCACGCACTGCCCGAGCCGATGCGATCCCAGCTCGAGCTCTGGCGAGACATCATGGTCGACGGTTCCAAGACTCCGCCGCGCCGTCAGCCCCGCGACACGATGACCGTCAAGGGCCAGATGTACGGCATCCTCCCCGCGATCACTCGCTGGGTCGAAGAAGGCCGCACCAGCCTCGCCGGGATCAGCACCGAAGACATCCTCGCCGCCCTTCCTGACGACCCCTCGCGCCGTCACGCCATGATGCTCGGCTTCCGCAGCCTGTTCACGATCCTGCACGGTCGCAAGCTGGTCTTCACCGTCCCGACGAAAGCGATTCCGCTGCGCGGCCCCAGACGCAACCTCCCGCTGCCGATGGAACCCACCGCGATCCGCGACGCGCTCACCAATCCCGACCCCGCGATCGCGCTGGCCGTCTCCCTCGTCGCCTTCCACGCTCTGATGACTTCGCAAGTGCAGCACATCAAGCTCACCGACATCATCGACGGACGTCTGCGGATGCCCGATGGCCGCTTCATCCCGCTCGCCAAGCCCGTTCTTGTCCGCCTGGCCGCCTGGCTCGATCACCGAGCCAAACGCTGGCCCGAGACGAAGAACCCCTACATGCTCGTCACCACCCAGACCGCACCCCGTCTCTCACCGCCCAGCCGGAACTTCCCCTGGAAGAAAGCCGGCGTGGCCGCGCAAGCACTCCGCACCGACCGGATTCTCTACGAAGTCGAGCAGACCGGCGGCGACGTCAGGCGCATCTGTGACCTCTTCGGCATCAGCGTCGAGACCGCACTTCGCTACTCCCACACCAGCACGGGACCACAGAACATCATGGCCGACAGTGCGTAGGCGCCGCGGGAGATGAATCTTCGGCAAACACCCGCCCAGATGCGCTGCGCAGACTTGCCGCTTGCTTCGACATGCGTCAATATAGATGCATGTCTATTCAAGAGGTCCAACTACTCATCGTCGGGTCCGGTCCTGCGGGGTACACCGCGGCGGTCTACGCCGCCCGTGCTGGTCTCGCGCCGGTCGTGATCGCGGGTTCGGTGACCGCGGGTGGTGCGCTGATGACGACGACCGAGGTGGAGAACTTCCCGGGCTTCGTCGACGGCGTGCAGGGCCCGGAGCTGATGGAGTCGATGCGGGCACAGGCCGAGCGGTTCGGCGCCGAGATCGTCTACGACGACGCGGTCCGCCTCGAACTCGACGGCGACGTGAAGACCATCGAGACCGGTGCCGGGGCGACGTATCGGGCGCGGGCGGTGATCCTGACGATGGGTTCCGCGTACCGCAAGCTTGGCCTCCCCGAGGAAGAACGGCTGTCGGGGCACGGTGTGTCCTGGTGCGCGACCTGCGACGGGTTTTTCTTCCGGGAGCAGGGGATCGTCGTGGTCGGCGGCGGGGACTCGGCAATGGAGGAGGCCCTGTTCCTCACCCGGTTCGCATCGAAGGTGACCGTGGTGCACCGCCGGGACGAGTTCCGGGCGTCGAGGATCATGGCGCAGCGCGTGCTGGACGATCCGAAGATCGAGGTCGCCTGGAACAGCGAGGTCGCTGCGATCCTCGGCGGCGAGCAGGTCACCGGGCTCACGCTGCGCGACACGATCACCCGGGCCGAGCGCACGCTCGACGCGACGGGGGTGTTCGTCGCGATCGGGCACGACCCGCGTTCCGAGCTCGTGACCGGGCAGCTCGACACCGACGCGGATGGGTACGTGCGGGTCGCGCACCCGTCGACGCGGACGAACCTGGCCGGGGTGTTCGCGGCCGGGGATCTCGTCGATCACACGTACCGGCAGGCGATCACCGCCGCAGGCACCGGTTGTGCGGCCGCACAGGACGCCCAGCACTACCTGTCGAACCTCGCACCCACCACCGTTTCCGCACCTGTTCTGGAGGTCTCCGCATGAGCATCGTCACTCCCGTCTCCGACGCCACCTTCCGGACGGAGGTGCTCGAGTCCGAGCTGCCCGTCGTGGTCGACATTTGGGCGACCTGGTGCGGCCCGTGCAAGGCGATCGCTCCGATCCTGGACCTGCTCGCCGGCGAGTACGCGGGGCGGGTGAAGATCGTGAAGGTCGACGCCGACCAGAACCCCGAGACCGTGACCGCAGCAGGCGTGACCTCGATCCCGACCCTCGGCTTCTACCGGAACGGGGAACGATTGGACGTGCTGATCGGAGCGCACCCGAAACCCGTCTACGTCGCGAAGATCGAGGGGCTGATCGCATGACCGACACCCTGACCCGCACCGCCCCGAAGCGGCTCTCCACTCTCGACAAGTGGCTGCCGCTTTGGATCGGCCTCGCCATGGTCGCGGGCCTCCTGCTCGGACGCTTCGTGCCCGCGCTCTCGGACGCGCTCTCCGCGATGGAGGTCGGCGGAATCTCGATCCCCATCGGGCTGGGCCTGCTGGTGATGATGTACCCGGTGCTCGCGAAGGTCCGCTACGACAGGGTCGCCGCCGTCACCGGGGACAAGAAGCTGCTCCTCTCCTCGCTCGTGCTGAACTGGCTCGTGGGGCCCGCGGTCATGTTCGCGCTCGCCTGGATCTTCCTGCCGGACCTGCCGGAGTACCGGACCGGGCTGATCATCGTCGGACTCGCCCGCTGCATCGCGATGGTCGTGATCTGGAACGACCTCGCGTGCGGTGACCGGGAAGCGACCGCGGTGCTGGTCGCGATCAACTCCGTCTTCCAGGTCGTGATGTTCTCGGTGCTGGGCTGGTTCTACCTGACCGTGCTGCCGGGCTGGCTGGGACTGGACGCGCAGGGTCTGGATGTCTCGGTCTGGCAGATCGCGCTGAATGTGCTCGTGTTCCTCGGTATTCCGCTCGCCGCGGGCTTCGCGTCCCGTTTCGTCGGCGAGAAGCGCAAGGGGCGCGACTGGTACGAGGAGAAGTTCCTCCCCGTGATCGGGCCGTGGGCGTTGTACGGGCTGCTGTTCACGATCGTGCTGCTGTTCGCGCTGCAGGGCGAGCAGGTCACCTCGCGCCCGATGGACGTCGCCAGGATCGCGCTGCCGCTGCTGGTCTACTTCGCACTGATGTGGTTCGCCGGCATCCTGCTCGGCAAGGGGCTCGGCCTGGGGTATGCACGGTCGACGACGCTCGCGTTCACTGCGGCGGGCAACAACTTCGAGCTCGCGATCGCGGTCGCGATCGGCACCTTCGGCGCGGCATCCGGCCAGGCCTTGGCCGGGGTCGTCGGCCCGCTCATCGAGGTGCCGGTGCTCGTGGGCCTGGTCTACGTCTCGCTCTGGGCCGCGAAGGCCTGGTTCCACACCGACCCCTACGCCACCGAATCGAGGACGTCATGACCGACACGACCGTCATCTCTGACGCCGACGCGTGCGCGCCGTCCACGGCGCACGCCATCGGCACCGAGGCCGCCACGACCGTGGCCGGGGCGCTGAAGGCGCTCGCTGACCCGCTGCGGCTGCGGATGCTCTCCGCGATCGCGACCGACCCGCGCGGCGAGTCCTGCGTATGCGACCTCGCCGAGCTCGCCGACGTGTCCCAGCCGACCGTCTCCCACCACCTGAAGGTGCTGAAAGAGACCGGGATGCTGCTGTCCGAGCGGCGCGGCACCTGGGTGTACTACCGCATCGCGCCGGGCAAGCAGCGCGCCGTCGCGGCCCTCCTCGACGCGTTCGCCCCCGCCGCGGCCACAACGGACGAGCCCGAGGACACCGCAGCACGGGTCGCGGCCCTGCAGCAGATGGACGCCCGCGTGACGCGGCTCGCCGACGAGCTGACCGGGCTGAACCGAGAACTCGTGATCGCGATCGTCCGCGAGTCCTACGCCGGCCTGGTCCGTTCGGCCAAACTGACGGCGCACATGATCCCGCTGACCGAACGGTTCGCCCGGCAGCGCCTCACCGACCTGACGCGGGACCGCTCGGCCGGGGTGCCGCGGGTGTTGTTCGTGTGCGTGCAGAACGCGGGCCGCTCCCAACTCGCCGCCGCGATCGTCAACCAGCTCGCCGACGGCCGCGTGATCGCGCGCTCCGCGGGCTCCACCCCTGCCTCGGATGTGCACCCGCACGTGCGCTCCCTGCTCACCGAGATCGAAGGCGAGCAGGAGGCCGAGACGGCGTTCCCGAAGCCCCTCACCGACGACGCCGTACGCGCGGCCGACGTGGTGGTCACCATGGGCTGCGGCGACGTCTGCCCGATCATCCCCGGCGTCCGCTACGAGGACTGGGCCGTGGGCGACCCTGCGCTGGCCTCGCCCGAGGGGGTCGAAGCGATACGCCACGACATCGAGGGCCGCGTCCGCGGCCTCCTCGCCACCCTCACCGACTGAAAGATGCGAAAACCATGACCGACCAGAAGCCCTCCGTCCTCTTCGTCTGCGTCCACAACGCCGGCCGCTCCCAGATGGCCGCAGGCTGGCTCCGCGAGCTCGCGGGCGACCGCGTCGAGGTCCGCTCCGCCGGATCCATGCCCGCCGACCAGATCAACCCCGTCGCGGTCGAGGCGATGCGCGAAGAGAGCATCGACATCACCGCCGAACAGCCCAAGGTGCTCACCACCGAAGCGGTGCAGGACTCCGACGTGGTGATCACGATGGGCTGCGGCGATGCCTGCCCGTTCTTCCCGGGCAAGCGGTACGAAGACTGGAAGCTCGACGATCCCGCCGGTCAGGGCATCGAGTCGGTGCGGCCGATCCGCGACGACATCAAGGGCCGCGTCGAAACCCTCCTCGCCGAACTGCTCGTCTGAGGGACTGCGAGCAGCGGAGGGGGTAGAGGCCAGCGGCCCTACCCCCCTCCGCTTTGTTTCCGGGTTCTCGATCCACGCGGCGAACACCGCTTTGCCGTGAGGTGTGACCCAGTGATCGCGTCACCGGTCGTTCTCGCTCTACCGGGATGCGCCTCGCAGCGCTGCTTCGATCTGCTCCTGCGTGGGCGCTCCGGCGTACCCGCTTCCTGTCGCGTAGACCCGGCACGCGAGCGAGCGAACCGGGGCCGTGGGGAACAGGTCGACGCCGTCGACGAGGATCGTGGGCGAGCCTCCGAACGGAGCATCCGCCGCCTCGGCCTCGGTTCGAATCGTCACCAGCTCGACGGGCACGTCCGCGAGCCCGAGAGCGTCCAGGGCGGCGCGCGCGTGCTCCTCAGCGACAGCTGTGTTCGGGCAGTCGACGATGTGCAGCAGTTCGACCTTCATGCGGTCGGCTCCTTCCGAGTCCGGGCGGCGCGCAGGCCGTTGAGGATGACGACGACCTCGGCGATCTCGTGCACCAGGACCACCGCTGCGAGCCCCAGGACGCCGAACAGGGCGAGCGGGAGCAGGGCGGTGATGATCAGCAGCGACAGGATGATGTTCTGGTTGATGATGTGCCGCCCCCGACGGGCGTGGTCGAACGCGCGCGGCAGCAGCCGCAGGTCATGGCCGGTGAACGCCACGTCGGCCGACTCGATCGCGGCATCGGAGCCGGTCGCGCCCATCGCGATGCCGATGTCTGCGGCGGCCAGGGCGGGGGCGTCGTTGATGCCGTCGCCGATCATCGCGACCGAGCCGTTCTTCTTACCGAGTTCGCTGATCGCGGTGGCCTTGTCCTCGGGGCGCAGCTCGGCGCGGACGTCCTCGATCCCGGCCTCCGCAGCGAGGGCACGTGCGGTGCGGGCGTTGTCGCCGGTGAGCATCGTCATCCCGATGCCCTGGGTCGCGAGGGTGCGCACGACCTCGGGGACCTCGGGGCGCAGCTCGTCGCGGACGCCGATCGCGGCAACCGGGACGTCGTCGCGGTGGACGATCACGACCGTCATGCCCTGCTCTTCCAGGCCTGCCACCTGGTCGCCGAGCGACCCGGCGTCCAGCCAGCGGGGGCTGCCGACCGTGATCCGCGCGCCGTCGAGCTTGCCCTCGATGCCGTGCCCGGCCTGCTCCGCCACGCCCTCGGCCGCAGGGGCATCTGGAGCGGCCGCGGTAATCGCGGCCGCGAGCGGGTGGGTGCTGTGCTGCTCCAGCGCGGCCGCCCAGGCAAGCGCCCGCGCCTCGGTGATCCCGTCGGCGGTGAGGACGGCGGTGACGGCGGGCTCGTTGCGGGTCAGGGTGCCGGTCTTGTCGACGGCGACGTGGCGGATCACGCCGAATCGTTCGAACACGGCCCCGGACTTGATGATCACGCCGAACTTGCTCGCCGACCCGATCGCGGCGACCACCGTCAGGGGCACGGAGATCGCCAGCGCGCAGGGCGACGCCGCCACCAGCACCACGAGGGCGCGGGTGATCCACAGCTCCGGGTCGCCGAGCAGCGACCCGAGGGTTGCCACGAGCGCGGCGAGGATCAGCACGCCGGGCACCAATGGCCGGGCGATGCGGTCGGCGAGGCGGGCGCGGTCGCCCTTCTCGGCCTGCGCCTGCTCCACGAGCTCGACGATCGTGGTCAGCGAGTTGTCGGTGCCCGCCGCGGTCGTCTCGACCTCCAGCGCCCCGGCGGTGTTGATGGCACCCGCCGACACGGCGTCGCCGGGCTCGACCTCGACCGGGATCGACTCCCCGGTGATCGCGGAGGTGTCCAGGCTGGAGCGCCCCGTGCGGACGATCCCGTCGGTCGCGATCCGCTCGCCCGGCCGCACCAGCATCAGCTGACCTACATGGAGATCCTTCGCCGGGACTTCGACGGCTGTTCCGTCGTGGCGGATGGTCGCAGTCTCGGGGACGAGCTTGAGCAATGCCCGCAGCCCGCCGCGGGCGCGGTCCATCGCCTTGTCCTCCAGCGCCTCGGCGATCGAGTAGAGGAACGCCAAAGCTGCGGCTTCCTCGACATAGCCGAGGATCACCGCGCCGACCGCGCTGATCGTCATCAGCAGGCCGATGCCGAGCTTGCCCGTGAACAGCTTCCGGATCGCGCCCGGCGTGAACGTTGACGCCCCCAGCAGCAAACCGATCCAGAACGCCACCAGCGCCGGGATCTCGAGCCCGGACCACTCCAGGACCAGGCCGGTCAGGAAGGCGGTGCCGGAGAAGACTGGGACCATGATCCCGCGGTCCCGCCACCAAGGGCGCTCCGCCTCCTCGGCTTCTTCGGCGTCCGCGGTCTCGGGCTCGTCGTGCTCGCAGCCGCACGCAGTGCTCATGCGCCTGCTCCCGTCCCGCAGCAGCCCGGCACGGTGCACTGGGCATCCATGCAAGGCGCGTGCTCGTCCACCGCGAGCGTCACGTCCACCAAAGCGGTCAGCGCCGCCGCCAGGTGCGGGTCCGCGATCTCGTAACGCGTCTGCCGCCCCTCTGGCTCCGCGACCACGATCCCGCAGTCGCGCAGGCATGTCAGGTGGTTCGACACGTTCGAGCGGGTCAGTTCCAGCTCGCGCGAGAGCACGGCCGGGTAGCTCGGCCCGTCGAGCAGGGTCATCAGAATCCGGGAGCGCGTCGGGTCCGCCATGGCCCGGCCGAGCCGGTTCATGACGTCGAGGCGTGAAGCAATGGTCAGCATTCACTGATCATACAGCGAATGCTGACTATTTGGGTATCAGCGGACCAGGGGTGGTGCCCCCAGCTGGATGAGCTGCGGCGCAGGCGCGCAGCAGGGCCCGGCCGCGGACTGCTCGTCGGGCGCGTCGAAGAGGCCGGAGCCTCCGCACACGCCCGTGTCGGGCAGGGCGAGCTCCACGCGCTCGGCGGCTTCGCGGTCTCCGGCGATCGCGGCGACGACGCTGCGTACCTGCTCGAAGCCGGTCAGGGCGAGGAAGGTCGGCGCGCGTCCGTAGGACTTCGCGCCCACGATGTAGAACCCCGGCTCGGGCTGCTCGAGGTCGGCCGCGCCGGTGGCCCGGACGGAGCCGCAGGAGTGCACGTTTGGGTCGACCTCCGCGGCGATGCGCGTCGGGGCCTGCAGGCGCATGTCGAGGTCGAGACGGATCTCGGAGAGGAAGGATAGGTCGGGGCGGAACCCTGTGGCGACGAACACCCGCGCCGCAGGCGCGAGCTGTCGGCCGTCCTCTGCAACCAGTACTGCCTGGCCGCCGTCGATGACGACCTGTTCAGTGCGGAACCCGGTGACGAGGTCCACGAGGCCGTCTTCGACGGCCTTCCTCGCGCGCTGGCCCAGCGCGCCGCGCTCGGGCAGTTCGTCGGCGCTGCCGCCGCCGAAGGTGTTGCCGACCGTGCCGCGGCGCAGCACCCAGCTGATCCGTGTTCCGGGTTCGCGCTTGGCCACCCTGGACAGGATCCCGATCGTGGTCGCCGCTGAGTGCCCGTTGCCGACCACCACGACATGCTGACCCGCCAGCGCACTGGCATCCTCGATCGCGGGCATGCGGTGCTCCATGAGGCCTGCCTCGATCGCTGCACGCTCGCCGAGGGCGGGAAGCCCGTCGGCGCCGGCGGGACTGGGCGTCCGCCAGGTGCCCGAGGCGTCGATCACGGCGCGTGCTTCGATCCGCTCCTCGCTGCTGTCCGCGGGCTCGACGTGCACGATGAAGGGCTGCTCAGCGCGTCCCGCATCAACCGAGAGATCGCGGCCCTTGCGCCCCACGCCGATCACCCGCGCCCCATACCGGATGCGATGACCGAGGGTCTCCGCGAGCGGCGCGAGGTACTGCTCGATCCACTGCGCGCCGGTCGGATACCCCTGAGTGGGCGCCATCCAGCCGGTGGGTTCCAGCAGGCGTCGCGACGCCGCATCGGTGAGCTCCGTCCACGGCGAGAACAGCCGCACGTGCCCCCATTCGGCCACCGCCGAGGCCGGCCCAGTGCCGGCTTCCAGGATGAGCGGGTTCAGGCCGCGCTCGAGCAGGTGCGCGGCCGCCGCGAGTCCCTGCGGGCCCGCGCCGATGACGACGACGGAATCCATATCAACCTCCATGCATTGATGTTCTTCGATGTGACAAGCCTGCCGAACGCATCGACATCTGTCAATACGTGAGGCAGAATGGAAGCATGGCTGCTCTCCGCTCGACGATTGACACGACACCCGCGCAGGGGCCGTGCTGCGCCCCTGCGGCATATCCGATGGTCGATGACGCGACCGCGCAGCAGCTCGCGAAGGTGTTCAAAGCGCTCGGCGACCCGAACCGGATCAAGCTGTTCTCGCTCATCACCGCGAGTGCGAGCGGGGAGATGTGCGTGTGTGATCTCACCGAACCCGTCGGGCTGTCGCAGCCGACCGTGTCGCACCACATGAAGCTCCTTGTCGAGGCCGGGCTCGTCACCCGTGAGCAGCGCGGCAAGTGGGCGTACTACCAGCCCACGACCGGCACCCTTGTCGACGCAGCCCGAGCATTCACGGCCTGATGGAGTCGCTCCAATTCAGGCCGATGGTCGAGGCTGACTGGCCCGAGGTCGAGAACATCTACCGGGCCGGGATCGCGACCGGGCACGCCACCTTCGAAACCGCTCCACCCAACACCTGGGCCGCCTTCGCCACCGGCAAACGCCCGGAACTCAGCCTCGTCGCCGTCGACTCCGAGGGGCAGGTTCTCGGGTGGGCCGCCGCCTCACCCGTCTCGGCGCGGGCCGTGTACGCGGGCGTCGTCGAGCACTCCATCTACATCCACCCGGATGCTGCAGGGCACGGAGTCGGCTCAGCTCTCCTGACCGCGTTCCTCGAACTCGCGGACCAGGTGGGGGTCTGGACGGTCCAATCGTCGATCTTCCCCGAGAACACCGCAAGCTTGCGCCTCCATGAGCGGGCCGGGTTCCGCGTCGTCGGACGGAGAGAACGCATCGCCCGCATGGAAGCCGGGCCATACGCCGGACGCTGGCGTGACACCCTCCTCGTTGAACGCCGCACCACAGCTGACCCTGCAGAAGCACGAGGTGAGGGTGCATCTTCCACGAACATGCACCCTCACGCGCACTCCAGCGGCCCGTCGACCCGCATCTTCACGCTGAATCGCCTTCAGAAATCCTGAACTTACGGGGAACCCCTTTCATCCGCGCGGTAGTGTCAAATGCCGCAAGCTCTGCCGGGTGGAGTTGGTGTTGGACGACGAAGGATCTTTCCTTGATCCGCCAGAGTCCTTGCCCGGTGCCCAGGCCGGGGAGGAGTTTTTGTTCGGTGCCGGTCAGGCCGAGGGCAGCGGCGGTCGCTCCGAGCTGGTCGGGTTCTTGCCGGTAGATGATCCTCGTCTCCGCATTCGCCAGGAGCGAGTTCGCGAGGGCGCGCATGGCGGAACCTTGGTCGCCGACGTTGTCGAGGTCGGTGAGTTTGTGGAAGATCAGCATGTTCGCGATCCCGTAATGCCTGGCCAGCCGCCATTGCGCATCCATTCGCCTCAACAGGGACGGGTAGGCCATCAGGCGCCAGGCTTCGTCGTAGATCACCCACCGGTGACCGCCGTTCGGGTCCATGAGCGCTGACTCCATCCACGCCGACGAGCAAGTCATCAGCACAGAGATCAGCGTCGAGTTCTCTGCCACCCGCGACAGGTCCAGAGACACCATCGGCAGTGACGGGTCAAATCGCACCGTCGACGGCCCATCAAACAACCCCGCAAGATCGCCTGCGACAAGGCGGCGGAGGGCATGACCGACGAGCCGCCCATCTTCCGCAAGCCGCCCGTCCGAATCAACCTCGGGACTGGGGGTGAGGATGCGGTCGACGACCATCGGCAGGATCGGCACGTCGCTGGATCGGACAGCGTCTTGGAGGGCGAGGTCGATCGCCGTGTGTTCCAACGGCGACAACACCCGATCCAGCACCGTCTCTGCCAACGCACCGATCAGCTCTCGGCGTCGCGAGGCAACCTGCGCCTCCCATTCCGCATCCGACAGACCCTCAGGGCGGTGCCCTTCATCGAGCGGGTTGAGACGGTTTCGGAGCCCGTGCCCGAGAACGATCGCCCGCCCACCGACGGCTTCCGCGACAGCTGTGTGTTCGCCTTTCGGATCACCGGGGACGTACACGCGGCGGCCGAACGGAATCGAGCGGGTGTAGAGGGACTTGGCGAGTGAGGATTTGCCGGAGCCGACGATGCCGGCCAGGACGATGTTGGGGGCGGTGATGATGCCGCGAGCGTAGAGCGTCCAGGGATCGTAGACGAACGAGCCTCCGGAGTAGAGGTCCTGCCCGATGAACACCCCATCAGCCCCGAGGCCGCCTTCCGCGAGGAACGGGTACGCCCCGGCGAGTGTCGCAGAGGTGTCCTGATGGCGGGGCAGACGGAACCTGCCCGGAGTTCGCAAAGCCGCCGCCCCCGGTTCGCCCGCTGCGGGGAGGTAGTTGGTGTTGCGGCGTTCGGCACGCTCCGCCGCGATCCGCTCACGTTCCATTGCCTGTTCGCTTTTGCGGGCGTCGGTCTCGATCTTGGCCGCGGCGTGCTTGCGGGCCTTGCGGTGTTTGCGACGTTCCCCGGCGGGTTCGACCAGCGCGGCGGTGTGGAGTTTCTGCCGATCGCTCACAGCGCTCGCCCCCGCGACAGCGAGACCGAGCGGGAGGGAGGGAACGGATCATCGTCATCCTCGACCACCTCGACGTGCGGACGGGCGTGCGGGCGCGTCGATTCGGTCTG
Source organism: Leucobacter sp. (assembly GCF_053528595.1). Classification (NCBI taxonomy): domain Bacteria; kingdom Bacillati; phylum Actinomycetota; class Actinomycetes; order Micrococcales; family Microbacteriaceae; genus Leucobacter; species Leucobacter sp. Next base: position 72,250 of record NZ_JAIVPF010000007.1, read on the forward strand.
CGCTATCAGAAGATCAGTGCTCGACTGTCGAAGCTCGGCATGGGTGCGGAGCAGGGAGACATGCCCGTGGTCGTGGTTGTACGTCAGCGTGTACTCGCCGCTGCTGGTGGTGTGGTCAAGGAATCCGGTGGGGATGGCGTCGTAGACGTACCCGTTGACGAGCGCCGCCTGCGTGGTCTCCTCGCCCATGTCGAACCCGGCCAGGTGCTCGATCGCCGCATCCGTGCCGTCACGATCGATGATCGCCAGCACCTCGTCAGCATCCTGGCCTTGCAGGAACACCACGCTCACCCACCGCGAGATCGGAATGACGTCTGTGGGTTCGGGGTGCCAGGCGATCCGTCCAGATGCGGCCATTGCCGCATCCACCCGGTCATGCACGCCATCTAGCAGCACGGCGGCCTGCTGCAACTCCGCGGTCGCGGCCAGCGCGCTCGTCGTACCGACTGTCTGATCACCGGCATCGTCGTGCGCGCGAACCCGGTGCGTGACGTGGGCGGCGGCGAGTTGGTCGAGCACCTGCCGGAGTGATCGCACCCCGGTGAGGAGATCGCCGAGCACCGTGTACGTGTCGGCGGGATCCTCGAACACGCGGGTCGCGTGTGCGAGGCCACGGAGCGCCTCGGATGCTTCTGCGGCGTCGGCGGTCGGGTTGTGGAAGGTGGGCATGGCTGCTCCTGTCAGACGGTGCGGCACAGCGGGAGTGCCGCGACGGTGAACGCTTGGGCTTGCTGGCCGACCAGGCGGCGGGTTTCGCAGGAGGCTTGGATCGCGGCTTGCTCGATCGCGGCGACCGCCGTGTCCAGTTCCTCCGGGGTGGGCGCGGAGACGCTGATGAGTCCGGTGTAGCGGAGGACGCCGTGGCCGGCGGTGAGGTCAGCTTCTTGTTGGAGTACATCGCCGTATTCGGCGGTTTGGGAGGCGTCTTCGATCTGCCCGATCTTCTGCCGTTGCGCCGCATCGGAGATCAGCTCGGTCTTCTTTCTCCGGATGTCGCGCGCCGCCTGGTCCGAACGGATCGGCGTACAGATCAATGAGAAGGCGCGTTGAATCCCGGACGACAGAAGCACCGGGGCGAGGAACCCCGGGTATACCTGTGACCTGGGCAATTCGCTGACCCACAGCACCGTATGAAACGCGGAGTCTGACCGCAGCCGATCCCACGACTCGGTCACCGCGACCGGCCCGGCCGTTGCGAGGCTGTGGCCGATGTCGCTGTGGCGTTCGAGAAGTGCGGCGGTGGCTGGGTCGTAGGCCGAGCGGAGGATCACGGCGACTTCTGCCGGAGTGAGCCAGCCGCCGACGGTGAGTTCCGCGGCTCGCAACGCGGTCACCAGCGTCGCCATCTCTTGCCGAAGCACCGCCGCCGCACCCTTGATCCCGCCACCATTCGTCCGCACCTGGCGGGCTGATGCACGCAGGTCGAGGGCGAGACTGATCGTGGTCGCGTGACGTTCCCCGGCGGGACCGGCACGGTCGATGAGTTCCCGGTATACGGTCGAGGCCCACGACCCGTCATCGTGGCCGTGCCGGTGCCACCATTCGACCAGGCCGGAGCCGCCGTCGGGAAGGGTGCGTTCGCAGACTTGGAGACGCGCAATCCTGCCGGATCGGCAGGTCGTCGCTAAGACGCGTCCCCAGGTCGCGACGCGACGTTCCTGCTCACCCGGGTCGAGGAGCACGAACGCCGGATGCGACACGCCGATGATCGCCGTGAGCGTCTGCGCGTGGGGGTCGTGGATCATCGCCGCCCCGGTCTCCGGGTCCTCCCACTCCCGAAGCGCCGCCGCATCACCTGGGAGTGCAAGCGTCCCCGCGGGCCGGAGTTTCACGATCCTGCGCCGGAACACCGTCTGCCGCGCCTGTGTACGCGCCATCCACTGGACGGTGACGGGTACCCACTCGATCAGCTTCCGACCCCCAACAGGCGTCCAGGCAAGCGCCGCGCAGAGAAGCCAGACCGGGGCTGTCCAGGCCAACAGCATCCCGCCGCCGGCGTAGAGGGCACCGACGATGGAGAGCACGCCGATGGCGAGGACGATAAGTTGCGGGAGGGACAGGCCGAGGAGGATGCCGCGGCGGGTGAGGCGGGAGAACTGCACCGCCCGCAACCCGAACTCCACCGTGTTCTGTTGACCAGGCATCAGTTATCCCTTCCCGTCGGCTTCGGTGCCGGCGGCGGCGTTGGCTTCGTCGGTGGCGGCGGCTGCTTCGTCGGAGGCACCTGAGGCGACGCAGGCGGTGCGGTCGGGGTGTGGGTTGGTGCAGGCGGCGGTGCCGCCTGCACGCTCTCACCAGCACCTGCCGCGTGACCTTCCGCAGCACCACCGACCGCACCACCGAGTTTCGGCCCGGCAGTCGCAGCTGCCCCTGCGACCTGCGCGCCGATCACGACCGCGGCCGCAGGCCCCGCCGCCGCAGCTCCTGCCCCGGCACCTGCACCTGCCGCGCCGGCGCCGCCGCCCGCGGTGCCTGCGCCCGCTCCGGCGGCTGTGCCTCCGCTTGCTGCGGCTCCACTAACGGCGGGCGTCGCGGACGGTGCGGGCGGGGTGCCTCCACCAGATGGCGCCGCGCCACCCGGAGCTCCGCTCTTGTCGCCAGCTCCGTCAAGCACCTTTTTGGCCCCATCCGCCTTCGGTGCCGATGGCACCGGCACGGGACGATTGAGTGCGGACTTGGCTTCTTGTTCCGCGCTCATCGAGTGGTACATGTCGAACCCGACGAAGGAGAGGAACTTGTACGTCATGTAGGGGGCGAACGCGGCGATGAACATCAACACAACGCCTGCGATGGGGTCGCTGATCGACGCGAGATCAAGCTCGATCGGGGCGCTGACCTGGGTGATGGCAACGAGGAAGATCACCACGAGCACGAGTTTGGACAGGATCAGGGCGATCACGAACGTCGCCCACTTTCCGAACCATCCCTTGGTCGCATCCCAGGAGAACCCCGCAAGGGCGATGGGTGCGAAGACGATCGCGACCAGCAGGAGGGCTTTGCGGATCAGGAGGGAGAACCATACGATCGCAGCCGCCGAGATGGCGAGCCCCGCGAGGAATACCGTGACGATCGCCCCGACCCCCGGTGCGGCGATGTTCAGTGCTCCGAAGCCTGCCGCGAGGAGGGTGATGCGGTCTCCGATGCCCTCCATCGTGTTGCCACTGGCCTGCACGATCCCGATCGTGAGCTGGTCCGTGATCTCCAAAAGGAGGCCGGTGAGGCCGATGGCGACGAACGATCCGAGGATGCTCTTCGCGGCTCCCAGGGCAGCGCGGGTGAGGGCGGTGGGGTCGCGGTGGATGAGGCCGGTGATCAGTTGCAGGCAGAAGAAGATCAGCACGACAAACACCGCGACCCCGAACAGGATGTTGTAGACACCGATGTAGCCCTCGTCGGTGACATCGACGAGGGTGGTGGTGTCGAACACCATCCAGACCGCCTCGAACAGCCACGCCGCAGCCCCGCCCATGGCCTGGGCGAGCCAGTCGAACGGCGCCGCGATCAGGGTCGCAGCTCCTTCGCCGACGGTGTCGCACACGGCGGAGATCACCGGCACATCACACACACTCACCGTGCGCTCCCTTCCCTCACCAGCACGGGCTTAGACGGCTTGGCCGACACCCCAGAAGAAGTTGACGAGCGTCACACTGGCGCCGCAAATGATCGCCGCCCCGCACGAGACGAGCACCCCGACCTTCCCGCGCGACGCGAGATGCGGGTTAGAGCTGTTCGCGCCGAACCCCCACACGATTGCCGAGACGATCAGGGCGAGGACGGAGAGGATAAGGCCGACGGTCATCACCGCGCCGACGATGATGCGCAACTGCTCGATACCGGGAAGCCCAGTACCGTTCGGATCAATATCAATCACAGAATGCTCCTTCAGCTCACAAACGCCACAGATGGCGAACTTGCCAGCCAGGTGCACCCTTGCTCACCGCGAACGGTGCGCGATGCCCACGGCACGGAAGCCCGGAGTGGTCGCTAGAGGTTTTCGCCGACGCCGAGGAGGAAGTTGATCCATGCCACCCCGGCGCCGGCGAGGGCGGTGGCACCGATGGCGACCCAGGCTCCGATCCTGGCTTTGGTCGCGGTGTGGGCGTTGCCAGTGGACGAGGCGATGGCCCAGATGATCGCGGAGATGATCAGCATGAGCACGGCGATGATGAGTACGAACATCAAGAGCGCACCCACGATGGTGCGGAGGTCGTCGGCGGCACCGACGCCGCCGAAGTCGGGGAACACCATCAGCGTCCACTCCCACTCAGGGTGCAGGTTGCTCGTGCAGTGCCACCGGTGATGCCTTCTGCACCTTGGCCGGTGAGCCATTGGTCTGCGTCGATCGCGGGTTGGCCTTGGCCTCCGGGGCGGATTTCCAGGTGCAGGTGCGGGCCAGTGGATTTGCCTGAGGAGCCGACATCGCCGATGTGCTGCCCGGCGGTGACGGTCATCCCTTCGGTGACATGAATGCCGTGCTCCCACATGTGCGCGTAGTACGAAGCGACCCGCTCACCGCCGACGGTGTGCTCCACAATGATGAGCCCACCCCAATTGCCGGTGTATCCGGCATGGGTGACGATCCCGTCGGCGACCGCATAGATCGGGGTGCCGTCGGCGGCGCCGTAGTCGCTGCCGGAGTGGAACGCCTCCTCGAATGTGACCGGATCGATGCGCCACCCGAACGCGCTCGTGCGCACCCACGTGCCTTCCGGGAGGGGGAAGACGACCCTGGTAGTCTCCGGCGCCACAACCTCTCCACTGCCGCCACCGCTCGGCGGTGCGGGACGGGTGAGGGCGGTGAGGATCGCCTCGGCGACGGGTTGATAGTTCTGATACCGGTCCGGGAACGCCGACACCTCAACGGCTTGGGCGGCTTCGCCGGGGTCAAGTTGCTGCCAGCCAGGAATATCGAGTAACCCGCGCGGTGAGGGGTAGTTGGGTCCGGTGGGTCCGCCGTAGAACGCGCGAGCCTGATAGTTCGGGTCCATGAGTTCGGCGACGGTGCCCCACCCTGCTTGCGGACGCATCTGAAACAGACCCAGCGAGTCGTGGTCGGAGGCATCCCCATCGTTGGGATAGTCAGCGGATTCAGGGTATGTGCCGGTGTTTGAGAGCATCCGCAGATGCGATTCCGTGAGCGCCGCCATCAACGCGATCACCACACCCGGCCGTCCGACCCCGGTGGTTTGCGAGCCTGTGGTGATGATCGTGGCGGCGTGGGTGAGCTGCTGCCGGTTCAATGTCACCGTTTCACCGTTGCGCGTGGTCGCGGTGAGCGAATCAGGGATCGGCCCGACAATGAGCGACCCCGGTGCGCACGCGGCGATGGCAGGGTTGGCGAGGACGGCGACGGACAGGAGCACCGTGGCGGGGCCGAAGCAGACGGCGGCGACAGCGAGGGTGGCGAGGAGCTTCTTCAGCATGAGCGGTCACCGCAACGGGTTGTCGAGCTGCGACAGTCGCAACAGCCCGCACGTCTCGGTGAGCGGATCGGCAGGCGGCGGCGCGGCGGTTCGTTCTGGGGCGCAGACGAGAAACAGCGTGAACGCGACCGGGTGCGTCGTGGTGATGGGGTCGGTGCCCCAGTAACCGGTGCGGTGGCGGGTGCCGGTGATCGTGTACGCGATCGTGCCGTCGGGAATCTGTCCCGGTGCCGCCTGCGTCACCGCGTCCTCCCACATGGCCGGGATCTCGATCGTGTCGATGGTGGGCCACTGCCTGGTTTGATGCGTGCGCAGTTGCGCCCACGCCTCCGGGGTTGGCAGATATGAGCGCACGTCGGATGCTGCGGCGTCGGCCTCCTGGTCGGCGGTGACATCGGCGATCATCTGCGCATAGTCGGCGGGACCGTAGCCGCTGGTGGTGTCCCAGGTGAACAGTGCCACAGCGACCGCCACCGCGAACTCTTCCGGACCACCGGACGAGGCGACCGGAGCTGGCCTCGAAGGCACATGCGCGGGACTCGTCGCTGCCGGGGTATCCGTCGCGGACACGTCTTGCGGGTCAGCGGGCTGTGGTCCGCGGATGAGCCCGTAGATGCCGATGCCAATGAGCAGAAGCAGGATGAGACCGCCGGCGAGTGCGGCGATGAGAATAGTGCGGCGGCGGCGAGCGGTGGGGTCCATTCTGGTGTCCTTCCCGACAATGTGCGGATCACCAGGCAGGTGCGCCGACACACCCAAGAACAGCCAATCGTCGTGAGGGTTCAGGCGGTGTCGCGGTGCGCGTCCCGCGCAGTGCGAGCAGCATCCAGGAACGCGATCGTCGCGGTGACCGCGTGTTCGAACATCGCCCACTGGTCGGTTGAGAGGGCGGGGCCGATGGTGTCGGGGTCGTAGCGTTCGGTCCAGGTGGAGAGTTCATCCCAGAGGTAGACGAACGACCGCACCGGCAGAAGCTCACGCGGTTGCTCGTCGACCACACGCAATCGTGCTGATGCGAGCTGGGAGGGGCGCTTCTTCGTCGCGGTCTTTGCGCGCTCGACCGCGAGCTCGGCCAGCCGCTGCAAATCCGCGGGTCGTGCGGTGTCTTCCAGCTCTCGGAGGCGTGCTGCCCCGGTGGCGGCGGTGTCGCGGATGCCCGCCGGTTGCGCCGGGTCGCCCGCGAGGGCGTCGAGTTCAGCGAGGGCTTGCGCGGCACGGATGCGGTGCTGTGCTCCGGTGATCGACTCGCCTGCGTCGATCCGGCGAAGCTCCTGGGAGGCTCGCTGCCGCATGTCCTCAGGTTGTGTGTGGTCAGCGGCAAGCCGCTGTAGCTCGTTGATGCGTTCCAGTGACGTGTAGGCGTTGCGGCCGGTCACCATGAGCGCTGCCTGCTGCCGCGTCTCGCCCTTCTGCGGTGCCGCCACGGTGGCGGCACCGTGTGACCTGGGGTTTTTGTGTTTCGGGGTGAACCGTGACGCTTCCTGGCGGTCTGCGGCGTCCTCGGTCATGAGGGCTTTCAGCTCGGCATAGAGGGTCGCTTCCTCGGTGCGGGTGAGTGGCTTGTGGAGGAGGTTGTCGTCTTGCTCGGCGAGGAGCTGCCCGAGGGTCGTGGAGATGCCCGACCGCACCCACACGTTCACGGTCTTCCACCCAAGGCTGCGGATGGCGGCCAGGCGCCGGGCGCCGCAGATCAACATTCCGTCCGGGGTGATCGTGATCGGCTGCAACAACCCATCCCGGCTGATCGACTCCACAAGAGGGTTCAGGTCGCCAAATTCTTCCCGGTGGCGGCGGCCGGCCCAGATCGACTCGACCGCCCGCTCCAGCTCGATATGCCCCGGCTCGCTCATGATCGGCCCCGCATGACGCCGGGTGCGGCGACCTGGATCGCTTCTCCCAGGGCGGTGTCATCCATGAGGTGCCAGAGGGCTTCGCCGATCAGTAGCCGCAACAGCACCCCACGTGCCGCGTTCGTTCCTACCAGGTGCGCGTCGGGGGAACCGAGGATGATGCGCAGCAGCCGGTACCAAGACGGGGCCGGGATGTCCAGGAGAGCGCGGGCGTGCCGGTCACGACGCAACGACTCATACGCGCCGGCCCGCGAGACCGATTCGGCCAGGCGTGCGCAGATGCACTCCACCGCAGCACGGGCGACCTCGGGCTCCCAACCGTGCCAGCACAACAGCGTGATGGTGTCCTCGACGGCGGACTCCACGCCCGTCGACCCCGAGAGTTCCGTCTCGTCGTCGGTGCCGTCATCGTCGTCGGTGAAGGGGCTGGTGCGGAACGCGGGGTGGTAGTCGGTGAGAGGGTTCTCCCGGTCGGAGAAGCGTTCGGCGTCATGGAAACTCGAGTACCGGGGCCTGCGTGCCTGATGCACCGAGCACAGCAGGCCGTTCGCGCGGTTCTCCGCGATACAGGTGATCTGCACTGCGCGGGTGATGACCGCCCACGGATCATCGGCCCGGCGGACGGAGGCGGTGCGCATCGCCTCGAACGCCGCCGTTGCTGCCTCCCACGGGTCCAGCCGGTGCTTTCTGGCGAGGGCGGCGTACTTCTGGGCAGCGTGCTGCATGAGCGCCGCAGCGTCCGGGTCTGTTCGCCAGGCGTCTGGCCCGTCATCACTCAGACGGCTGAGAAGTTGGCGGAGTTGTTCTGAGTTCTCGAAACCCTGACCGCGACCGTGGCGGCCAGGGATGTGATGGTGTGGCATGGTGGCACCTCCTTCAAGGAAGGTGCGCACCCGCTCCCCACCGACGCCCTGCCACCGTTCCGAGTACATAGCCGCTCACCCCAGCCCGATCCCTGAAGGTCGCACCCACGACGAGGAGTGGCGCCGATCCTGCGGTTCGAACACGTCAAACGGTTCGAACACCGCCGCCTCCTCGGGCGCGACTCGTCCTGCGTGACGAGCCTGAATGTCCCGGACACCGTTACGGGTCGCTCGATAGGCCTGCCCCGGCGTACGGCGGGCGCGAAGTGCGAGCTCGGTGTGCAGGTTGATGCCGCGACCCGCGATCCGGGCGGTGCTTGAAGCGATCAGATCGGTGGGGCGTACCCACGCGATCCCACGCCCCACTCGCGAGGAATGATCCCCGGAAGTGGTAGCGAGTGAGGGGTCGCGGTGCAGCGCGAACGCTGACCGCTCCGCCTCCGCCGCGCCACTCGACTCGGTTCGTACCTCCGGTAGCTCAGGTCGGTTCACCTCTGCGTCGTCGTTCACGATGACTCCTCCTTCACGTCACCGTCCACTGGGGTGAACCAGCGACCGACGGTCGACGGATGTACGCCCAGGTGCCGGGCAATCTGCTTGTTCGACCACCCCTGCACATCCCGCAACTGCGCGGCCTGTGCACGCCGCTCACTCACCGACACCACCGCGACTAGCGGCTCAGGTGCGCTTTCCGGGCCAGACGGGGCATCACTTACCGTCGGTTCAGCGTGTTCGATCGGTGTCGTCTCCGGCGCAGTCGCGCTTGTATCAGCGACCGGCGTGAGGGGGCGTGTGAGGATGACGGTGAGGTGCGTGATCGACAGCAGCACCAGCGGCGGCACCGCAGCGACACTCGCAGCAAGCACGCTCGGCACATCGCTATCGGCGGCGATCACGGCATGGATCGCGTTCGCCGTCACCGACACCACAGCACCGGCGGCGAGGAGTGTCCACGGATACCAGGTCGGGCGGTGCTGGCTGGCGAGGGCGACGACGGCGACGGTGGCGACGACGATGATGCCGTCCACGATCAGCGGCCACGCCCACGCCTGCCCGGCATCAATCCCAGACCGCCCAGCCAGGTCCGCAAGGGCAGTGAACGACAGCCAGAACGCGCCGGCCGCGATGAACACCGTTCCCGTGATCGCGGTGACGACCGCCAGCCGCCGACCCCGCGGCAAGGAAGACTCGGCGGCACTCATGACAACATCCGCCCAGGCGATTCGCGCACCACACGCCGCTGATCCGCCACGGATTCCACAGTCCGGGGTGCGAGGTGGGTGGTGCGGTAGGCGGAGCGGATCGTAGCGATGATCTCCCGTGACTCGAGCCCCGCCCGCTCTGCCGCAGGGCCCAGCGCGTCGAGAGTCGCATCGGGAGGGGTGCCGGCCTCGGCGAGACGGCAGGCGGCCCAGAACAGGCCCCGGTTCCGCTCACCCTCACCACGACCCGCGACCCACCCCGCAAGCACCTTCGCATCCGACCCCCGCCGCGCAAACCGCGAAGCACGGGCACGGTCGAGCGGGACCGGGGTGCGCGGGTCCAGGAACTCGCGCAGCCGCGCCGCCTCCACCGGGGCCGGGGCGTCGCCAGTGGCGACGATCAGCCGATACGGCGCCCGCACCCCACCCGGGCGCAGCACCATGGAAGGTGGAGCGATGACGTAGCCGCCGTCACCCCGAAAATCGATATGCGCCCGCGCCGCTTGCCACGACGCCTGCACCCGGTCAGCATCTGCCGGGTAGTAGGCGTGCAATCCACCGGAGGGGGTGCGCACGAGCACCGCCCACCCCGCCGCAAGGCCCTCGCGATGTGCAGCGCGAAAAGCGGGAAACCCGGTGCCAGTGGCGCGCAGATCGACATCGACGACCTCGATCCCGGATGTGACACCGGTAGGGATGCCGATATTCGCTACCGGCCACCTCGCCCACCACTCCGACACCTTCACAGAATCTGCGGTGGCGTCGTGGAACCCGCGACGCACCAGCGGCCGCTTCTCGCCCGGCACGCACGGAAACACCGGCACCCCCGCCGCAGCGAACCGCAACGCAGCCTCATGGAGTGGCATTCCGCCGACTTCGGAGAACAGATCAACGGCACCCATCACAGACTCCTCACTGGTGACGCCATCGTGCGGCGCGGCTCCGATAACGCATCGGCAGCATCAGGCTCAACGGTCGGCACGGTGCGCGTTTTCGCAGGGGTATCACGGGTGAGGCCGGGAGGGTCACCGGTGCCGATCTGCACGGTCGGGAGCTGATCGAGAATCGTCGCGGCGGTCTTCCGCACACGTTCACCTGTCGCCTGGACGACTTCGACCGGCGACTTCTCTGGCACTGTTGCCGCCCATCCCGACACATACGGGACCGTGTAAACGCTGGTGTCCATGCCGTGCGCGGCGGCGACCATCAACGCCACCGAATCCGCCTCCACCTCACCGATCCCGCGATGCCCTGTCGCGTCCGGATTGTCGGGGCCGTGGAGGAGCACGTGGGCGAGTTCATGCACGAGGGTCTTCACCTGTGCCGCCTCGGGCATGTTCTCCCGCACCGCCACCGTCTTCGCCCCGAAATCGGTGAGGCCGTTGGCGCCTTGGATCATGCCCTCGTGCGGCACCCGCATCACGGTGAACCCTTGTGCTTCGACTTGCGTAGCGATGCCCTCCCACAGCCCGCCAGGCGCTTCACCTTCGAGCAGGTGGGGTGCGGGTGCCGTGGGGATCGGGTCGCCTGTGGTTTGGGAGACATCCCACACGTAGGCGGGGCGGACGCCGACCATGCGTGAGCGCACCGTCTCACCGGGCTTCGGTTTCTCGAACCTGCCGAGCCGACGCCACGACTCCGCTACCTTCGGCGTCAACGTCGCGAACCGGCCTGTCACGGGGGCGAGGATCATGTACCCCGACTGGCCCTTCTCGACCTGCCGGCCGAGCGCTTGCCACTGCTTGAACCCGGCCACATACGTAGGCACCGGATCCGGTACCCGGCCCGCCTCGAACGCGGCCTGATGCTGCACGAAGATCAACAGTGTGTTGTTGAAGGAGCGGGCACGAAACCGGGCCGCGAACTCCAACGCCTGCTTCCAATCCTCGCCCGATACCAGCGACTCCACCGCGCCGGTGAGCTGTTCATGCAGGGCATCGAGCTTCGCATCCCGTGCCGCCCGCTGTTCTTCGCTGGTTGCCATCGTCGTCCTCCTTCCGCAGGTACCCGCACACGACGGGTGACCTCTGCGACCAGAAGGTGCGCGAAGGGACTCAGAGAAGGCAATCGAGACGGACGACGGACAGAAGAGTGAGCGATCGCCAGGCGCAACACTGAACCCGACGTGGTCAGCCCACCTCTACCTCAGAAGGAGCAACCCCGGTAATCCGAGCATCGAATCATGCCCATTTCGCCCGGAAGCATGCCGTTTTACTCGGGATGTATCATCGGAAGAATCAGGGTGGGCTAGTACTGGCTCAAGGAGTTCTTGACCAGACTTGGACTTTTTGACTGAAGCGAAGCGCCGGCCTCTCTTCGGCGGGAGGTTGCACAACTCCACCCGCGAACCCATCCGCAGGTACTTCCAGCTCAAATGTCTCCTGATAGCACGCTTATGCGTGTGGGTTCGGACGGGTGGTGGTGATGTCAATTTCGAAGGCGGGATCATCGTCGGGCAGTGTGCATCGGTCCTCGATCTGCAAAGTGGAGAAGTAAATCTTGAACCGTTCGGCTAGCTCCTCGTTGGCCTGGGTGAGAATGCGGTCACCATCGCGAGCCGAATTCTCGGCCTGGACGTGAGCCGAAAAGACATCACGTCCGGAAGTTAAGGTCCACGCGTGAACGTGGTGGACATTCCTGACGCCATCGATCCCTTCGAGGGCTTCGAGGGCGGCTCCGACGTCAACGGTATCGGGGGTGCCCTGAAGGAGGATGCGCAAGGACGAACGGATGATCGACCAGGAAGCCCAGAACAATACGAGACCGAACAGCATACCCAGCAAGGGGTCGATGGCCAGAAATCCGGTGAAGCGGATAACGAGCGCGGAAATGACGATGATTATGCTGCCGACGAACGTTTGTAGAATGTGCCAGAACGCGCCCTTCATGTTCAGGTTCGTCTTCTGCCTCTTATACATTAGGGCGAAGGCGACGATCTCGGTGACAATACCGCCAGCAGCGACCCACAGCATGACGGAGGTCGGCAGCTCGATGGGTTCACTGAGACGCATCGCGCCCATCCACAGGACGAAGACAGCCATGACGGCCAAGAAGAGCCCGTTGAATAGCGCCCCAATGATCTCCGCCCGAGCCCACCCAAAGGTATGACGTCCGGTCGCTGGGCGTCGACTCAGTTGTTGGGCGACGAGGGCAATGAGCACGCCTCCAACTGCGGAGAAGGTATGGAACGCGTCGGACAGCACCGCCACCGAACCAGTCCACAAACCTACTAGTAGTTCAATCACGAAGTAAACTCCGGTGAGCAAACCGGAGATGACCAGCGCGCGGGTGTCACCTGCGGCCGATGGATGTCCGCCATGAGCTTTCATTGCTGTCCCCATGTCCACGCCCTCTTTCTTTGCTTGTCAGACTCGAATGTGATGAGGAGCTGCACTGAATAGTACCCCCCTGGGGTATCAATTCGAGGATTCTGAACCGTCCGGATCTGGGCGGCACCACGTATATGGCTGCGATACTCCTCGACCTGACGTTTAGTGCGTGCCGACCGGTGATATTTCGCGACACCAACTCCGAATCTGAGTGCAGGTCTGGGATGACGACGTTTACGACGGTGTAGTTGAACAGGACTGCAAGGAATTCGATGATCGCCAACCAGGCGAAATGCGTTCCGCGTCATGACGAGATCTAGTCGCTCTCTACCTGGGTCATCTTCACCCGGCCGGGCTTAGAACAGCACTGCCATTGGGAGTGACTTCGACGATGCCGCGATCGTCGACAAGGACGGTTCGATCGGCACTAATGGCAGCGAGAGCTTGAACGGGACCGACGAGGGAATCAAGCTTCGCCCAGGTGCCATCGGTTGCCTGACTCCAGAGCCCGCCATCGATACCAGCACCGACAAGTGTGCCGTCCGGGCGGGCGTCGAGAGAATAGAGAACGGGTGCGTCACTGACCAGTGTGAATGTCGTGCCTCGGTCTGTACTTACCTGGAGGCCTTCCTCAGTTGCGGCATAGACCCCGTCGTCGGTGGCGGCGAGGTCGGCGGCGGCGAGGGGCGCTCCGCGTGTCCATTCGGTTCCGTTGTCAGTACTGATGAGGAGATCGATGGTGCTGGAGCCGATTCCGTAGAGGGTGCGGTCGGGTCCGGCGGTGAGGACGTGGAAGTCTTCGATGCTAGTAAACGCAACCGGTGACCAGGATTCTCCGAAGTCGTCGCTGCGGATGATCCCGAGGTTGGGGGATCCCAGTTCTGTCGGGGTTTGCAGCCCCGGGTGGCCGGAAGCGAAGATCGTCTCGTCAGCGACGGTGAATCCCATCGCGTCAAAATCGTAACCTCCGATGGGGCCAGAGACCTTCCCTGTCGGGGCGATGGTGAAGATGCCGTTGTGTGTGGCGATGAATAGCTCATCGCCACGTGGGTCAGCGGCGATCCCGTGAACGTGGTCAATGCTCGGGGGTACAGCTTCCTGGCTAGGTTCAGTTGCGGCGGCACATCCGGACGCCAAGAGGGTGAGCGCGGTGACGGATGCCACGATCAGTGAGTATTTCATTAAGACTCCAGAGGGCGGCGCAAGACGAGGTCGCAGTAGCTGTCGTTGCGCCAAGATGATTTCGAGATGGGAAGGATCCCGTGGGGCAGCGGTATGCCACCCCACAGGGTTGACCTAGTTACAGTTCGGCGAGAAGGTCCTGCATCGCGGCGATCTCCAGGGTCTGGTCGTCGATCACCTGCTGGGCCAGAGCGAGCACATCAGGGTTCTGAGCGTCTTCGAGAGCAGTCCGCGCCATGTCGATGGCGCCCTCGTGGTGTACGACCATCTGTTCAAGGAACAGCCTACTGGCTTCCGTGGCCTCGGCGTTTTCTAGCGCGGTCATATCCTCTTCGGACATCATCCCGTCGCTTCCGTCGGCACCCATCGAGCCGTGATCCATACCGACCATTGGGTCAGGATTATAATCGATACCCCAGTCGTCTAACCAGCCGAGCATACGATCGATCTCGGGCCCTTGGGCATCCTTGATCTGCTGAGCAAGTTCAGCGACTCGCGGGTCGAGTCCGTCTTTGGTGAGTACGATGTCGGCCATCTCGATGGCCTGCTGGTGGTGCGGGATCATCATCGTCACGAACATCTCATCACCCGCGTTCGCCTCGGCAGACGAGGCAGACGTCGATGGTGTGGTGGCATCGCCTGTAGGGGGCGTCGTCGCGGTGCAACCGGTGAGGACGAGGCCGAGGGCGAGCGCGCTCGTACCAAGCACGAGGGGAAGCTTCTTCATAATGGTATTCCTTCGATCTATCGCATATAAAAGGGTCAGCGCGTCGTACCGCAGGGGCGGACAACGTCGATTTGTCGGTGTCAAGGCCGACGATGACGCTTCAGGTGCGACTGATGGAAAGAGTGATCAGAGAGGGCTCCCGTGGAAGAATGCTCGTGGACATCAGAAGCCACAGACCTGCAGGGCGCCATAGAACCGAACCGAACCGATGCAAGAGCACGGGCGGGGCGAGCAGAAGTATCCCGACCAACAAGGCGAGCACGCAGGCGGTCACCATTTCCTGATGCTCGGGTGCGGGGGAGGTACTCGGCTGACAGGTGCCACTGCACTCTGCCGACGGGTCGGAGAGTGTTCCCGCCACTCCGGCCTCGGAATGATTGGAAGCCACTGCCGAGTGACTGACGGATGCTGTGCCGTGCCCAGCGGCCTCAGAGCTGAACGTATGCATTCCGAGCAGACCAACGATAATCAGGAGCACAGCGCCGCACAGAATAAAGAGGATTCGCGTCGAATGCTGACCACGCATTACGCTCTGCACGTTTTCCATGCCCGATCCTCCTGTCGGCAACTACGCTAGCACCCGCTCCTTGCAGTGCGCTGTGTGGTTGGTCTGGGCCGTGACCGACGGCATTCTGTGAACCATGACCCATCAACCCCGTTCTCGTCTCGCATTTAGTTGCCACGACGTCGGATCATCATCCGATATTGGCTCGGAGTGACGCCGATGCTGCGGCGAAACTGACGAGCCGCGAAATCAGGATCACCCCAGCCGACCGTGGCGGCAATGATGGCGATTGGCGTGTCCGTTGTTCGCAGTAGATCTGCCATCCGTTTCGCCCGCAACATCGTCAGGTAAGCAATCGGGGATCTTCCATATGCATTCACGAAAACTCTCCTCAATTGTGATGGTGAGAGATGAACGGCATTCGCGAGCTCTGAAAGAGACCATCGGCGCGCGAGGTCGCCACTGAGGAGGTTGGCCAGGTGCCGAGCCTCGGCGCGCAACGGGACGAAGCCACGAGGCCATGGGACTGTGCTCCGTTTGGTTGCCGGGGATCGAGGACCGGTGCCAGTCAGACACGGGAAGATGACATCGAGAACCGCGAACAGCAAGGACTGCGCACGATAGAACCGTTGAGGTGGGAAGCCGTCGAGACTTAAGGCCGCCAGTTCGTCCAACCACGGCATCAAAAGGCTGAGCCTGTCCTCGCCGATGCGAATTACTCGGGCAGGCTCGACGTAGTATGACTCCAGAAACCGGTGTGCATCGAAGCGGTCGACAAACTGGGCGGCAAACTGCCAGAACACTTGATCGACAAGATAGTCCCCGTGCAGATACAACGTGGTGGTCGTTACCCAGTCCTCGGGCTCTGCGCTGCACAACGTGTTCGCTGCAAGGACGACAACGTCCCCGACGTTTACATGGCGAATGCCGAACTCACTGAACAGCAATGCACCACCCGCACGGACGACGATGATCTTCACGCAGTCATATGCGATCGGAGCTACTTCTGTGTACGCCGTACTTGTCCGGGCATTAATGGGTGAGAACGGTCGGTCGTACCGGGAGTTTGATATCGAAACCACCACCTTGTGCGGCAGCGCCAGATTGGCTGTAGACAGAAATGTGATTCTTCGACCAAGTGCCCTTGCTATTGAAGCTAATTGCAGCGTGAAGAAACGGCTCCGAATGTGCCTGAGACACCAAGGCATGCTTCAGATGCTTTTGGACGGCGGCAACCGTAGCCGTAAGAATTACCCGTCAGCGAAGTGCTGTCCTGTAGGTCAGGTTCTGCTGATGGAAAACTCAATAAGTGACGGGCGGATCGAAAGTGACTGTTGGGAGGATGGGACTTTAACAAGCCCCCCAGAAGTGCGGGGAGTGCGGGTGCAGTTCAAGATTGGCCGCACAAGGAGAGCTCGGACGACGAGGGCGAGCAGGACAAACATGCAACTCACGCCTAAGACCGCGCACATCCAGCTGGATCTTGCTGAATCGGAAGGCTCCCGTGAGGTCGCGGGGTCCAAGGAGCCCGCAATGCTCTCAGTCGGGTGTGCGAGGGCATGAGGTGCAGCGAATGTTGCTGTGGAAGGGGGTGCGGACATTCCAGAATGCGGCTCTGGCTGGGGGTGGCACATCCAGTAGATGGTGAAGAGTAGGGCGAGGACGCCGAGAACAGCCACCAGTGCGAACAACACGCGATCACGGTGAGGTGCTCGCGTGCTCGTCAGCATACTTCCCACCTCCGTCACTCCTCGAACGCTCATACCCTTACAGGGTACCCCTGTCGACGTGCGCGACTTTGGCTTGCCAATCGACAGACAACTTGTGCTCGGTCAAGGCATGCGCAACGCATGCCAATCAGGAGTTACTGCGCACTGGCCGCACTTGTCGCGGACGACCCCATTCTCCAGGGCTCTGAGCTGCTGGACGTGCGTTAGCCGAAGTGCGTGAGCTGAAGTGCGGGTGGGAAACCCAGCCGGGCGGAAGATGACATGTCCCTGGTTTCGCGGAGTCGGTTTGCTTGGCTCTGGGCATCGATCACACCTGCCTAGCATGTCAGCGGAGGCCGGTGCCGATGCCCAGGGCGGTGTCAGTGCGTGTGATGGACTCATTCGCATCGCGCACGCCTGTGAGCGCGCGAATCGCGTCGATGTTGTCGGGGATGACAATTGCCTGGTTGTCGACCATATAAGCGTAGAACAGTTCATCGCCTTGCACTGTCAGCATGTCTTCCCACACCGCAACCTCATAGAGGCTGTCCCGGGGTCGCCCCAGGTCTCCCATGAACTCTTTGACGACGTTCGTCGCGGTGAGTCCGTCCGCCAAGTTGATCAGTGCGATGCGACTGGAAGCGCGGAACGCATCGAGAACCTCCTGCTTGGCCGCGGGGCGCGTGAGTTGGACGCTCCAGTAGTGTAGGTGAGCGATGGTGGTGGGTACCTTTACGGCCATGGTGACCACGTCGAGATCGGGGTCCACACTTTGCGCGTCGGGGCCTTGGTGGCTGGGGATTACCGGCTCCGGGACGATTGTGTTCATGACGCCGCCCCGCTCGCTTTCCCACGGGTCAGTGGCGCGGCGCAGCAGGGTGCCGCGCGCACGGCGCAACAATCCAGCGGTTTTCAGCGCGGTGAGCGTGCGCACAATCGAGGTCGTGTTGCACGACACCACGCGGGTCGCATCCCGACCTACGGCACCCGCGTAGGAGGATTCCGCGACGAACGAGTGCCCGGTGACCGCATGTTTCTCGCCTCCTTGGACCAGGAACCTTACTCCGCGAGAGCGATAGATCTTTACGTTTTCGGCGGCCACGTGCTTGGGAGTGCAGTCCACGACTACATCCACCTGGTCAAGCAGGTCGTCGAGTAGTCCGGCAGGAGCTAGACCCTTCTCTCTCATCGCCGCGAGCCTGTCGGGACTGGTGGCAAAGACGGGAATGCTCTTCTCTGTGGCGGGCCAGACTCGCCAGTCGGCTGCGATATCTGCTACACCCACCAGCTGCATGTCTTCCTGATGCCGTAGTGCGTCGGCGACCCGCTTGCCGATCACGCCGTAGCCGTTGACGGCGACCCGGATGGTGCTCATAGTTCTGCCTTTCTCTCGGTACCGATTGGGGAGGGCGCCGTGACGGTGCTGCCACCCGCCAGATCGTGCCGCAGAGGAAGGAAGCACACGCTCGGCATTTCGTATTGGTTAGGATCGGACGAGTCGGGTGATGGCGTCAGTGGCTTCCTGGATTTTCGCCTTAGCCGCCTCGTCGCTGAGCTTGGCGGCATCGAGTACGCAGTGCTTGAGGTGATCATCGAGAAGCCCTGTGGCCACGCCTTGGATGGCTCGGGTTAGGGCACTGATCTGAGTGAGGATGTCGATGCAGTATTTCTCTTCGTCGACCATGCGGGAGATTCCGCGGGCTTGCCCCTCGATGCGCTTCAAGCGGTTGAGATACTTGTCTTTGTCGGTGATGTAACCATGGTGGTGGACGGTGTCACTGAGGCTTGTTTCGGTCATGGGTTCAGTCTCTCTGTTGACGGTCGAGGACCGCTCGGGTGCTGTTGGCGGGGGTGAGGTCGAGACGACGCAGTAGTTGTGCGTTGAGGGCCACGACGACGGTGGACAGCGACATCAGGATCGCACCGATGGACATGGGCAAGACGAAGCCGATGGGCGCGAGCACACCCGCGGCGAGGGGCACCGAGATGAGGTTGTACCCGGCGGCCCACCACAGGTTCTGCTTCATCTTGCGGTAGCTGGCACGGGACAGTTCTATCACGGATAGGACAGAGCGGGGGTCGGAACTGGCGAGGATCACCCCTGCGGAAGCAATCGCGACATCGGTACCGGCACCGATCGCGATGCCGACATCGGCTTGGGCGAGGGCGGGTGCGTCGTTGACGCCGTCGCCGACCATCGCGACCCTTTTGCCTTCGGCCTGCAGTTCGGCGATCTTCGCAGATTTATCTTCGGGGCGCACGCCCGCGAACACACGATCGATGCCGAGTTCGTTGCCGACCGCTTGAGCGACGGCATCGGCGTCACCGGTGATCATGACGACTTCAACGCCGAGCTTGTGCAGCGCGTCGACCGCGTCGCGGGATTCAGGACGGATCTCATCCGCGAGTTTGAGACCACCGATGACCGTGCCGTTTTGGATGACGTGGAGGATGATCGCACCCTCACTTCGCCATACCTCGGCCTCGTCGACTTCGGGGGCGTCTTCCTCGTGGAGGAGGTGGGGGCCGCCGACGCGGATCTCGGTCCCGTTGACTATCGCGGTTACTCCGACGGCCGGTGAGGAGGAGAACTCGGTCGCTTTCGCGAGTGTAAGGTTGCGTTCCTGCGCGGCGCGGACAATCGCCTTTGCGAGCGGGTGCTCACTGTCGGTCTCGGCAGCGGCGGCGAATGCGAGAACGGCATCGGGGTCGTGGTCGCCGACGGTAGCGATCCCGGTGACGGTCGGTTCGCCCTTGGTAAGGGTGCCGGTCTTGTCGAACAGAACCGCGTCGATCGTGCGCATGCTTTCGAGCGCCAGCCGGTCCTTGATGAGCACACCGCCGCGTGCGGCGCGCTCGGTGGCGATGGAAACCACGAGCGGGATCGCGAGTCCGAGTGCGTGAGGGCAGGCGATAACGAGGACGGTGATGGTACGGATGACGGCGGCGTCGGGGTTTCCGACAAGTGTCCACACGATTGCGGTGATAGCGGCCGCAGCGAGAGCGAACCAGAACAGCCATCCCGCGGCACGGTCGGCGATGCGCTGCGCGCGCGAAGTGGAGTTCTGCGCCTGGGTTACCAATCGCTGGATGCCCGCGAGGGTTGTGTCATCACCGGTAGCGGTGACCTCGACCCGCAGCCCCGAGTCAGTCGCCACCGTGCCGGCGGTGACGGTGTCACCAATGCTGCGAGCAACCGTCCGAGATTCACCGGTGACCATCGACTCGTCCATATCGGCGCGGCCATCGACGATCCTCCCGTCAGCGGGAACACTGCCACCTGGACGGACGACCACGACGTCGCCCACCTTGAGGTCTGCGGGTGCGACTTTAACGATCTGGTCGCCTTCGACACGTTCCGCTTCATCGGGTAGAAGCGCAGCAAGCGAATCCAACGCGGAGGTGGTCTGGGCGAGGGAACGCATCTCGATCCAGTGCCCGAGGAGCATAATCACGATCAACAGCGCAAGCTCCCACCAGAACTCGAGCTCGTGGTCAAGCACGCCGAGGCTTGCGCCCCAAGACGCGAAGAACGCTACCGTGATCGCGAGCCCGATGAGAAGCATCATTCCGGGCTTGCGAGCGCGCAACTCACTGATCGCGCCGGTGAGGAACGGCCAGCCACCCCACACGTACATCACAGTTCCCAGCACGGGTGCGATCAGGTTCGCTCCGGGGAACTCCGGGATGGAGTAGCCGAGCAGCATCGCGAACATGCTGGAGAACCCAACAACCGGGACCGCGATGATCAGGTTGATCCAGAACAACTTCCGGAACTGCTCGACATGGTCGGCACCGTGCCCGGCGTGACCACCGTGCCCGGCGTGATCGCTATGCCCGCCACCTGCACCCGTGTGCCCAGCGTGCTCCTCGTGCATGGCATGATCGTGCCCAGCGTGCTCCTCGTGCGTGGCATGATCGTGCCCAGCGTGCATCGCATGATCATGCCCCACATGCTGGTCCGGCCCCTGTGTAGCAGAGTGTTTGTGGCCCGCGTGGGGGTCTGCCGCGGGCGGGTGATGTGCGTGCGGATCGGTCATGAGGGCCTCCTCGGGCAGGTCTGGTAGTTGGGGTTAGGCAGCGTGCGCGTACGCCGCAGGGTCGGCGTCGAACTTGGGTCCGCAGCCGGCGCAGCAGAGGTAGTAGCGCACGCCGTCGTAGTCGCGGACGAGTCCTGCGGCTTCGGCTTCAGTTCTGACGACGAGGTTGCCTGGCATGACGGGGCAGTCCGCGACCTGGTCGGAGGGCAGCTTGTCGGCTGCGGGGTTGTGGCAGGCACCGCCCTGGTGGTGTTCGTGCGCGCCTTGGTTGTGGTGATCGTGCGTGGTCATAATTTGTCCTTTCGTCAGACGTGGTGTGGTTCGCGCACAGGCGCGGCAGGTGTTTGAGCTATTGGAGTGGTGACGTGGCGGCGGAAGCGGCGTAGTCGGAGACTATTGCCGACAACGAAGACGCTGGAGAACGCCATGGCAGCACCTGCGAGCATCGGGTTGAGCATGCCGAGAGCTGCGATCGGGATCGCGGCGGTGTTGTAGGCGAAGGCCCAGAACAGGTTCGTTTTGATCGTGCCCAGCGTCTTGCGAGAAAGCTGGATCGCATCGACCGCGCTCATCAGGTCACCTCGCACGAGGGTGATGTCTGATGCTTCGATGGCAACATCGGTACCCGTGCCCATCGCGAGACCCAGATCGGCCTGGGCGAGCGCAGGGGCGTCGTTGATACCGTCTCCGACCATTGCGACGATCTTCCCCTCCTTCTGGAGGCGGGCAACGACATTGACCTTGTCTTTGGGAAGGACCTCGGCGATTACTGTCTCGATACCCACCTCGGCTGCGATCTGCCGGGCGACAGCCTCATTGTCACCAGTCAGCAGAATCGGGGTAAGCCCGATGGCCTTCAAACCGGCGATCGCTTCAGCACTGGTGGGCTTTAGCGTGTCGGCCACGACGAGGATGCCACGTGCCGCACCATCCCAGCCGACAGCGACGACCGTCTTCCCCTCCGCCTCCGCGCGGGCCTTGCTCGACGCGAGTTCCGGGCTGAGCGTCTGGGACCATTCGGCGAGCAGAGATTCACGTCCGACGATGACGGCGTGTCCGTCGATAACACCTTGGACACCTTTTCCCTCGACGTTGGCAAAATCCTCTGGCACCGACAGCGCGCCGACTTCTTGGGTCGCACCCTTGGCAATCGCCTGCGCGATCGGATGCTCGGAGGCATCCTCCAACGCGCCCGCGAGTCGGAGCAGTTCGGCACGATCCACTCCGGGCTCGGTCATCACGTCGACGAGGGTCATCCTGCCGGTGGTGACCGTGCCGGTCTTGTCCAGCACGACGGTGTCGACCTTGCGGGTCGATTCGAGCACTTCCGGGCCCTTGATCAGGATGCCAATCTGGGCCCCACGACCGGTGCCAACCAGCAGCGCGGTGGGAGTCGCCAGACCCAAAGCGCACGGACAGGCGATGACGAGCACCGCGACTGCGGCGGTAAACGCCGCAGCGATGGGGAACCCGGCACCAAGCCAGGCGCCCAGCGCGACAACGGCGATCACGATCACGATCGGTACGAAGATTCCAGAGATCCGGTCTGCGAGGCGCTGCACTTCCGCTTTTCCGGTCTGCGCGTCCTCCACCATCTGCGCCATCTGAGCGAGCTGAGTATCCGAGCCGATCCGCGTCGCGCGTACGACCAGGCGGCCGCCCGCGTTCACCGTCGCTCCGGTGATGGTGTCGCCTTCGCCGACTTCGACGGGGACGGATTCACCGGTGAGCATGGAGGCGTCAACTGCTGAGGTGCCGGAGATAACGATGCCGTCGGTAGCGATCTTCTCACCAGGACGTACGATGAACTCGTCGCCCACCGCCAACTCCTCAGTCGGGATCTTGACCTCGACACCATCCCGGAGCACGGAAACTTCCTTAGCTCCGAGATCCAACAGGGCGCGCAGCGCCGCGCCGGCCTGACGCTTGGATCGCTTCTCGAAGTAGCGACCCATGAGGATGAACATGGTCACCCCGGCACCGACTTCGAGGTAAATGTTGGCCGCGCCATCTGAGGGGGCGATTGTGAACTCGAAGGGATGTGTCATACCGGGAATACCGGCGGTGCCGAAGAACAATGCATACAGCGACCAGAGCAAAGCCGCTGATGTACCCATCGAGATGAGCGTGTCCATCGTCGCAGCACCGTGCTTGAGGTTTGTCCATGCTGCCTTGTGGAACGGCCACGCCGCCCAGATGATCACCGGTGCGGCGAGCGCCAGGGACGCCCACTGCCAGTACGTGAACTGCAAGGCTGGAATCATCGCCATCGCGATCACCGGAACTGTCAGCACGATAGAACCGACCAGCCTATGCCGAAGCAAAGTCAACTCCGGGTCTACGCCCTCATCCGTTTGGCTCGAGTTGTCAGCCTTCGCGCTCTTAGGTTTGGGAAGCACGGCAGTGTAACCGGTCTTCTCGACCTCGGTGATCAGCAACGCGGGGTCATAGCCATCGGGCACGGTAACCCGAGCTTTTTCGGTGGCGTAGTTCACGGTTGCTTCGACGCCTTCAAGCTTGTTCAGCTTCTTCTCGATGCGGTTCGCGCAGGAGGAGCAAGTCATCCCGCCGATTTCCAGTTCGATACCTGATCCCCGCACTGTGGGGGCTGATGTGCCCATCATCTTCCTTCTCTCAGTCCGCCGGCCAGCCCAACTACTTGCATTGAATCAGTGGCCGCCGGAATGCGACTCGTCGTTCCCCTGCGCTCCGTCTCCGTGCGTCGCATCGAGGATGAACTCGGCGGTGTGCACCTCACCATCTACTTGGAAGTCCAGGTACAGCAGATAACGGCCCGCCGTGGGCGCTTCCGCGGCGAAAGCGATGTCGGGCCCTGCGGTAGCACCCACCGTGGGGTCCTCACCCTCCGCATGAACGTGCAGATAAGCCAGATCGCCTTCACGCAGTGCGACCAGATGCCCGAACGCACCGAGGTAGGGCTCAAGGGTCCTCACGGGCTCACCGTCACGAGTGATCGAGATCGTAAGTTGGTTCGACGAACCCGCCACCAAGTCACCATGGAGTGCGACGGTGAAGCCGTCGACCTCGGTGGTCTGCCGCACAGTCTTCTCAACCGGCGCGAAGTCACCTGCTACTTCGACGGTGCGAGTGAGGGTGATGCTTGAAGCGCCCTCGGTGGTAGGCGTGAAATCGGCGTACACCCGGTAGGTGCCAGCCTCTCCCCACGCCCACGGAGCCGACCAAATCCCTGTGCTCTCGGTCAATTCGGGGTGCACGTGATGAAACTGCGCACCGTCAGTGCGTACCACGATCAGGTGCAGATCCTCGCCATGTGCCGTCGTGAACTCCGTCACCGGTTCGCCCAACTCGTCGAGAACTTGGAAGGTTATCTCACCCAGAACGCCAACCGCTCGGGGCGAATCCAGCGGCGACAGCACATAACCATCGGCGCTGAGCGAAAGTCCGTTGAGCACGTGCCCAACCACCCCCTGCTCAGCCTCGCTTTGGCCTACACCGTGACTGTTCGTTTCGCTCTCCTCGGCCCAGGCATCTACGAGGCTATTGGGGACGATGACGCCAGCGAGCCCGAAGGCCCCACCGAACGCCACCACCAATCCAGCTCCGTAAAGCGCGAGTCTCGCACCAGTCTTCATCAGACGCGTACAGCCGAGTAGCCAGCCTCTTCGACCGCGTCCAGAACCTTGGCATCGTCGATATCGCCCAAAGCGGTGACAACCAGCCTCCCCGTCCGAGCGCTGACTTGGATGTCCTCGACACCGGCGATCTCGCTGACCTCTTCACGAACAGACATCTCGCAGTGCCCGCACGTCATGCCTGTCACCTGGTACTCGTTCGCGGTCATCAGATTCCCTTTCATTACATTTAATACCCCTACCGGGTATGTTCTACGCCAACAATATACCCCGGTTAGGTATTCCACAAGAGGATGATTGATCGGTTCAATCCGCTTTGGCTGCAGGCAGGTCTCTGTTCAGGTGCCTCTGACGTTCGTAGTCGCCGACGGCCGCGCTCAGTCGTGATGATGACTACCTCTTCCTTTGTAGTCGCGCCCGCCTCTCGTATCAGAGAGATGTATGAGAACGCCGAGGCCCGCGTGCGCGGCCTGCTGGAACGCGGTCGCCGCGAAGGGGTTTTCCGGATCGACCTACCCGTGGAGTGGATGCTCGCCGTCACGCACGCCACACTGAACACCGCCGCCGAGGAGATCACCGCCGTAAGACTCGATCCGGCCGAGGCTGCCCCCTACATCAACGCGATCCTGCAACCCGCCTTCGCCGCCTAACGCTCGACGCAATTGTTGACGAACGTGTGAAACGAATCCCCCGTCAGAACCGGTTCTGCTGCGGCTCGCAGAACCCTCAATGCGTCCATGGCTTGAAGCGGAAGCACACCGTTTCCGAGAGCAGAAAGTTGCTGGTTCGCCGTGAGCTCATGACGGGAAGCAGTGACCCAGCCGACCGGTAGACCCATGAGCCATTCCACGAACGCGGGTGCGGGGCGCGGAGTGGTGTCGTCACTCAGAAGCGCAGGCGAGGGCGCAGCACGGCCAGTGATTTGCTCCCATCGAGTCACGGCTTCGGCGTATCGTCCCCATCGTTGAAGAATTGCCCGATCAATGACCACAGACTCTCGGGTTCCTCTGCCCGTGGATAGCCGTCCGGCCCGTGGAGGGCGATGATCTGGTGACTCAGCGCGATCGTGCCCCGACGCGCCCTCACTTGTTGCAGACTCTCCCCGCCACGGGATGCATCTGAGGCCAACGGGGTTCGGAAGAGTGCGGTGGGCGAGGATGAAGACCCGATATCGGGGGTGGGGTGCGCCGACGTGGGAAGCGGGTAGACCGATCCATTGCGCGTCATACCTGAGGTCGGCCAGGTCTCCCAGAACTGCTCCTGCTGCCCGAAGAGGTCGAGTTGTGATTTCTCCCAGATGCCACGGGTCGGGTTCCACGCCGCGAGGGGTTGCACCTCCGGGGGTTGCATGCTCGGGGTTGCGTTGCTCATTGTCGTCTCCTTCGAGGTGTGCGCGGATCGCGGGTGCGGAGAGCAGCCCGCGGACGTTCTCGATCACGACCCACTCAGGTCGCAGAGCGTCGATCGCTGCCGCCATGTGAGCCCAGAGGCCGGAGCGAGTGCCCGGTTTCAGGCCGGCCATCTTCCCGACCGTGCTCACGTCTTGGCAGGGAAACCCGCCACAGAGGATGTCTACCGGTGGGACGGTGCGCCAGTCGATGTTGGTGATGTCGCCGAGGTTCGGGGCGTCGGGCCAGTGGTGGGCGAAGACGCGGGCGACGGGTTCGTTGATCTCGGAGAACCAGACTGTTTCAGCGTTGAAGACTTCCTCAACGGCGAGGTCAAGTCCGCCGTAGCCAGAGAACAGCGAGCCGACACGCAGCGGGACAGCCGGATCGTTGAGGGGCTGGTCTGCCACGGGTGAACCTCCTGAACGGTGATCCCCGGAGCCGTCCTGCTGCTCCGAGCTGGTCACCTGCCAGGTACGCCGGCCATCCATGACTCGACGTTCAGCTGCCCGCCCGGTCACCACACACCGCCGTCGACGGTCAGCACCGTTCATCCCTTCGCGGTTCGCTCGAACGAGTTGTCACGCGTCTTGCAAGCGAGGTTCGAAGACCACCCGTCCTGCCGCATAGTTGTAGTTCTTCGGCGGGTCAGGGAAGACGGCGAGATTCTCTGCGTATCGTGTAACCGTGGAGTGCGATTCAGGTGCGATTAGTTGCCAGCTTGACCGCATCGCGAATCAGCTCACCGGGTTCGATCTCAACGCCTTTCTTGCGACGCTGATTGCCACATTGGTCGGTGCCGCTGTAGCCGGAGCCATAAGCATCGCTCTCTACCGGCATGAGCTTTCCAATAGCCGACGTGAGGACGTTGACGATGCTGTTGTTGTATTGATCCGAGAGGTTCAGATCTACGCGGACCAGATGAGGCGATGGCGCGCCGAGCTACAGGCGTACAGCGCGAATGCAGTCCAACGCATCGGAGTTCCTAGCCCCATAGAAAAGCCACCGATGGGGCCGGACCGCGCAGGGATTGATACTGCGGTGGAAACCCTCATCGTCCTCACCTCTGGCACCGAGCGGGACGTAGCGGAACGCGCAAGACAGGTGCTATACGAACTGACATTCATCGCCGATGATGCTCAAGCAGCCGAATACGCTGCGGTGAGGCGGGTGCTCGTTGCTTGGCGGGCGCGTAAACGGTCGAACGAGGAGATACTGTCTAGCCTGACGGTCATAGACGTTCGCCGAAAGGGTATCGAGGCTGGTAAGCCGACTGAAGAACTACCGCCTTCGCCTGAGCCGTACCGACGTATCGAAGGGTGACTGGCGACTGGCCCTCAATAGGCTAGCCGGAAACTCCCCATCTCCTATCGTGACGATAGTCGCGCCGATACCTAGTACTCACCTTCCGAGTATGACGGTTTCGATGCGGGTTATGTCCGCCGGCGACGGCTACAAGTACCTCCTGCGCACCGTCGCGTCAGGCGACGGCGCCCGCGAACTTTCCACTCCGCTGACCAGGTACTACACCGAAGAAGGAACCCCGCCGGGCCGCTGGATAGGGTCAGCGGTCTCCGCGCTCGGCGGTGGTGCGATCGCTGTCGGCGACGAGGTATCGGAGCAGCAGCTTCAACGCCTGCTCGGGCAGGGCCGCGACCCGGTGACCGACCGGGCACTCGGGAGCGCGTACCGGAAGTATCCGACCGTGACTGAGCGGATCGAGCGCCGCACCGGAAGGCTCGACGCAGGCCTTCCAGTGACGGAGCGCGCCCAGGCGGTCTCCGCAATCGAGGCGGAGGAGAGTGCACGCGGCACCCGGAAGGCGGTTGCGGGGTTCGACTTCACGTTCTCGATTCCGAAGTCCGCGTCGGTGCTGTGGGCGGTATCTGACGCGGGCATGCAATCACTGATTTCGGAGGCGCATCACGCGGCGGTTGCAGAGATGGTTGCGTTCATCGAACGCGAAGTTGCAGCAACCCGTGTCGGTGCAGCGGGACTGGGTGGGGCGGTTGCGCAAGCCGATGTCTCCGGCGTGATCGCGACCGCGTTCGATCACTACGACTCGCGCGCGGGCGATCCGCATCTGCATACGCACGTGGTGATCTCGAACAAGGTGCAGACCGTCCACGACGGTAAATGGCGATCCCTCGACGGCCGCCCCCTCCACGCCTCCACGGTCGCTCTCTCAGAACTCCATGAGGCCGTGTTCGCTGACCACCTCACTCGCGCGTTCGGTGTCCAGTGGGAGGCGCGCGACATGGGGCGCGACCGCAACCCGGCCTGGGCGATCGCCACGGTGCCGGAGGAACTGGTGACGGAGTTCTCGTCCAGGTCCCGGCAGATAGACGAGGAGAAGAACCGGCTCATCGCCGAGTACGTCGAACGTCACGGCAGGCAACCGTCGCGGGCGACGGTCATCAAGCTCCGCGCACAGGCAACGTTGGCGACCCGGCCGGAGAAGCAGGTTCGTTCCTTCGCGGACCTGACAGCGGAGTGGCGGGAGCGTGCGTCGCACCTGCTCGGTGAAGGTGCCACGCGCTGGGCACGCACTGCCACCGCGAACGGTGCACCGTTGCTGCTCCGCGCCGATGATGTGCCGTTGGACGTGATCGGGTCTCTGGGGCGCAGCGTGGTTGAGGCGGTCGGTGAGAAGCGGACGACCTGGCGGCGTTGGAACCTCACCGCAGAGGCAGCACGGCAAACGATGCCGTACCGGTTCGCCACCACGCAGGATCGTGAAGCGGTTGTCGGCATGGTCGTCCATGCCGCAGAGCGCGCCTCGCTCCGGCTCACACCGCCCGAACTCGCGTCCAGCCCGGACCTGTTCCGACGCCCCGACGACACCAGCAGGTTCCGGCCGCTCGCCTCGACGGTGTACTCGTCACCCGACATCCTCGCGGCCGAAGACCGGCTCCTCGAGCGCGCCCGCAGCACCGCCGCGCCCACAGTGCCCGTCGAGGTGATCGAGAAGATCACTCGCCGCGCGGATCACGAAGGACGACTTCTCGCTGACGACCAGGCAAGGGCCCTGACGAGTGTTGCCGTCTCCGGTCGCGCCCTTGACGTGCTCATCGGCCCCGCTGGCGCAGGAAAGACGACGGCGATGCGCGCGTTGCGGACTGCGTGGGAGCGTGAGCAAGGGCGTGGCAGCATCGTCGGGCTCGCGCCGTCTGCGGTCGCCGCGGAAGTCCTCGCTGCTGATCTTGGCATTCGGACTGAGAACACTGCGAAGTGGTGGCAAAACCATCAGAGCGCTGGCGCATCGTTCCGGAAGGGGCAGCTCGTGATCGTGGACGAGGCCTCCCTCGCCGGCACCCTCTCCCTCGACCGGATCACGGAGCACGCCGTGGAGGTCGGCGCGAAGGTACTGCTGGTGGGTGACTGGGCGCAACTCCATTCGGTCGATGCCGGCGGTGCGTTCTCGCTGCTGGTGCATGACCGGGAGGATGCTCCCGAGTTGGTCGACGTGCACCGGTTTATCAACGTCTGGGAGAAGGCCGCCTCCCTCGACCTTCGCCACGGTCGCCCCGAAGCCATCGATACCTACGCTGAGCACGACCGCGTCACCGGCGGCAGTACCGAGGCGATGATCGACGCCGCCTACACCGCCTGGCGCACCGACACCCTCGCCGGAGCAGCGACGATGTTGATCGCGGACTCAAACGAAGCCGTCCATACGTTGAACCAGCGTGCGCGCGCCGAGCTGATCTTGGACGGCACGGTGGATGCCCGCCGTGAGGTCGCCCTCGAAGGAGACGCGCGTGCCGGGGTGGGTGACACGATCATCACCCGCAAAAACGACCGCAGGCTCCGCACCCCGCGAGGGTGGGTGCGAAATGGCGACCGCTGGACTGTCACCGACATTCGCGGCGATGGTTCACTTACCGCCCGCCGTGCCGACAGCCGCGGCACCGTGGTGCTCCCCGCCGATTACGTCGCAGACCATGTCGATCTGGGGTACGCGGTAACCGCGCATCGCGCGCAAGGCATCACCACCGATACCTCTCACGTTCTTGCGGAACCCTCTACGACGAGGGAGAACCTGTATGTTGCGATGACGCGCGGCCGCCACGCGAACCGCGTCTACGTCGCCACCGACCGGCCCGACGAAAACCACACCACACCGCACCCCGCAGACGACCCGGACGCGACCGCGCGGGATGTGCTCTACGGGGTACTGCAGCACGTCGGTGCCGAGCTCTCAGCGCACGAGACGATCACGGCTGAGCAGGAGGCGTGGGGGTCGGTGGCGCAGCTTGCGGCCGAGTATGAGACGATCGCACAGGCCGCCCAACAGGACCGCTTCGCAACCCTCATCCGAGGCTCCGGCCTCACAGCAGACGATGCAGAAGACACGATCCAATCTGAGGCCTTCGGTGCGCTGTCGGCGGAACTGCGCCGTGCGGAAGCGAACCACCACAATATCGACACCTTGATGCCACGCCTTGTCGCGGCCCGCGGCTTCGGCGATGCGGACGACATCGCCTCTGTGCTCCACCACCGTCTTGCCCGCGCCACCGCGAAGCCCATCGGTTCTGGACGCACCCGCAAGGCACCCCGCCTGATTGCGGGCCTGATCCCCGAAGCAGCAGGGCCGATGAGTGCCGAGATGCGGACGGCACTCGCTGAACGTCACGAGCTCATTGAGCAACGCGCCGAAGCGACCCTCGATCGAGCCCTCACCGATCGTGAGGAATGGGCGCTCACGCTCGGCAAGCAGCCAGCGGAAAGGGGGGTCGCGGCAGTGTGGCGGCGGCAAGCACGGACGGTAGCGGCATACCGTGATCGCTACGGCATCACCACGAGAACTCCACTCGGCCCCGCTCCTGATGGCGACGCGCAGAAGATCGACGCCGCACGAGCGAAAGCAGCCATCACGCGAGTCCGCGACCTTGCCAGCGCCGAAGGGCACGACGATTCGTCGCGTTCGGTGCGGCGTGAAGGCACGAGCCGGGGTCTGTGACCAGTCGCACTTCCGAATGCCACTGGCACGTCGTACTCTGGTGATGAGGCGGAATTCTCCTTGATATGACGCTCCTCGGGGCAGGCCGCAAGGCCACACATAATTGTATTGCTGTGTGTCTAGAACGCTTTCAAGATGATCTGGATCGGACCAGCCAGCCTCATCCAGCTAGTCCGCACCCGAGCAGGGAAACGTTGGATGGCTATTGCTAACGACGCGTCGCACGAGGGCCGTCAACGAGTCAGTCCCAAGTAGTGTCCTGATCCGTAAATTCGATTCAGGTGTCGGTGAATTGGCCTGGTTTGAGTTCCGACCGGTTTTCCTGTCAGCCGGTTGGTGACAGAAGCGTCTCGGTCTCAGCGTAGTATGCCTGCTCGACTTCGGCCGGGGTGCGCATGTCGAGTTCCCCGTGAAGGCGTTCATGGTTCCACCACCACACGTATTCGAGGGTCGCGAGTTCGACCTGCTCAACCGTCCGCCATGGCCCTGCTGTCGGATCAGTTCGGTCTTGTATAGGTTGTTGACCGCCTCAGCCATGGCATTGTCAAAACTGTCGCCGACCGTCCCGGTCGAGGGCACTGCTCCGAGTTCCGCAATGCGATCCGTATAGACCATGGCGGTGTAATTCGATCCGTGATCGGCGTGATGGATCAGCCCATCGAGCCTGCCGCCCGATTGCCACGCAGCCATATCGAGTGCCTGCATCGGCAGAACCTCAGATTTCAGCGTCGCAGCGACATTCCAGCCCACGATTCTGCGCGAGTACACGTCAGTGACGAACGCGACATAGGCGAACCCAGACCAGGTGACGACGTAGGTCACGTCGCACACCCAGAGCTTGCGCGGCCCGTCAGCGGCGAATCTCCGGTTGACGAGATCGGCAGGCAGTGCCGCCGTTCTGTTGGGGCGTGTGGTGAACACGCGCTTTGATTTCCGTACCCCGCGCACGCCGGCGAGCCGCATCAGACGCTCGGTCTGGTCGCGGCCGATCTTCCACCCCTCACGCTTCAGCAGGGCATGCATCTTCCGGCGCCCGTACACGCCATAGTGCTTCGCGTGGAGCCGCCGGATCTCAGGGAGGAGCAACTCGTCGCGCAGCTGCCTGGCTGAGGCCGACCGGGCTTTCGCGGCCCGGTATCCGCGGGAGGTGAGGAACCCACGAACTGCCGCACGCAGCGTACGACAGAGGAACTCGACCCCGAAACGATCACGGTACTCGTCGATGAATCTGATCATTTCGTTCGTGGCCGGTCGAGTTCCTTCGCGAAAAACACGCTCGCAGCTTTAAGAACCTCGTTGGCCTTCTTCAGCTCGGCGTTCTCGCGTCGCAGACGTCGGTTCTCTTCGGCCATATCGCTCGTGACGCCGGGTCTCACGCCGGTATCGATGTCGTAGCGGCGCTGCCACACTCTCAGCGTCTCCGGGCTCACTCCAAGGAGGACGCCGACGTGTCGGCAAGCGGCGGTCAGCGATTCAAATTCGGGGCGGGCCTCGGCAAGCATGCGGAGCGCACGCTGACGAAGTTCGGGGCCGTATTTGCTTGGCATCGTAGTTCCATCCTTATATACAGATCGGAACTAAACCCAGGCCAATTCAGTGCTCTGGGAACCGAGACAGCACGAGGCTCCGACATCGGCGAGGCCTCAGAGTTAGGACTCCCGGCTCTAATTCGTCTCCTCTTTTGCTCTCACCCGCATAACGATCACCTGGCCGACGATAACGGCTGTCGCAACCGCTGCAGTGACAATTACGGTTTGAAGATCGCTTTGCACTTTAAGAATCGTGAAGGGAATCAGAATCGAGAAGTTGAGCAATACTGTGAGAAGCGGTGCCCACGGCTTTGCCTTGATTTTTGTCCGGAGGTGCCGAATCACGCCCCATTGCACCGCGATGTCCATTGCGAGGTAGAGGAACGCTCCCATCGATGCGATCTGAGTGAGGTCCAGGAAGGCTGTGGCGATAATCGCGAGCCCAGCCGTGATGATCAGCGGCTGTTGCGGGACGCGCGCAGGCAGTGACGGCGTCTGGCGCATGTCTTGGAGCATTCCGTAGAGGCGTGATACCGAATACAGACTGGCCAGCAGCCCGGACAGTGTTGCGACAACGGCGATCGCCACCGTGATTCCGATACCCCACGAGCCAAAGAGCGGTTCGGCTGCCGCAGCCAACGCATAATCACGCGCTTTTACCGCGCCTGCGGCCCCAATACTGGACTCTACCGAGACGGTGATCAGCATGTAGAGGACCATGCAAACCGCCAGGGAAATGACGATCGAGCGCGCAATGTTCTTTTTCGCGTCCTGAATGTCGTCACCTTGGTTGGTTATGGTGGTGAACCCTTTGTAGGCGAGCACACACAGGACCGTTCCGGCGAGCAGTCCGACGATATCGGGGGCCTCGCCTGAGCTTTGGGCGAAGAGTCCGGATCCTGATGCGACAGCACCGACGAGTCCCGCTATAGCGAGCAGTGCGATGCCCACGATCTTGATGATCGCAGTCGTGGTCGCGGATCCTTCAACGAGCTTATTACCGAGCAAGTTCACGATGGCTGCTGCCACGATCGCAAGCACGCCCAGGAGGGGGACGAGAATTGCAGAGTCTTGTAGGCCAAATGGGCGCAGCAGGTAAGTTCCGAAGGTGCGGGCGAGGAGACTTTCCGCGACCACCATTGAGACGTACATGAACAGGGTAAACGATCCCGCAGCGACCCCCGGTCCGTACGCATCTTTCAGTAGCATCGCAATACCACCCGCAGAGGGGTTCACGCTTGAATATCGCGTGTACGAGTAGGCGCTGACACCGGCGACAATCGCGCCGAGCAGAAACGCGAGCGGAAACCAGTCTCCGGCGAAGCCCGCGACCTGCCCGACGAGCGCAAAGATTCCCGCCCCGATCATCACTCCGGTGCCGAGCGAAACGGACCCGACGAGTGAAATCTTGCCCTTCGTTGCGACCATGTGAACCCCTCGCTCCTTCTCGTTCAATTTCGGTTTTCACGCCATGCTTACTAAGCAGGGAGCAGTACTTTGCACTTCCCCACGTTCTAGTTTGAAGTGCAACATCAGGGTGTGGGGATGGGTGACTCGTGCCGAGCCCCCGGCTCCAGTTCCGTCTTCGTAATCAGAGGGGCGTGACATAGCCGTCAATCATTGCTTGCATGCCGTACATCATCTTTGTCCAGAGCCCCGACACCATCACTAATCCGATGAGTACGAGGAGGCTGCCACCGATCAAA
This sequence comes from Leucobacter sp., assembly GCF_053528595.1. Taxonomy (NCBI): domain Bacteria; kingdom Bacillati; phylum Actinomycetota; class Actinomycetes; order Micrococcales; family Microbacteriaceae; genus Leucobacter; species Leucobacter sp. The sequence continues at coordinate 106,280 of NZ_JAIVPF010000007.1, forward strand.
TTTACCTTCCTAATGTGACGCTTCATGAAACTCGTGGCCTGAGTCATCCAGCTAAAGCCGAAGCCCGCCAGCACGAATGGGATTCCGAGTCCCAGACAATATGCGACGCCAAGAATCGCTGCGCGTCCGGCTGATTCGGCTTGCAAGCCAAGGGCCATAATTACTGCAAGTGTGGGTCCCATGCACGGGGTCCACCCCACCCCAAAAACGACGCCGAGTAATGGCGCTCCAGCAAGCCCTGTCCTCGGACTGAACTTTAACTTCGTGGTGCGCTGCATGGTGCGGATCATGCCGACGAACACGAACCCCATCACAATCATGACCGCCCCCATGACTCGGGTGATTACTTCTTCCCACTGCAGAAGCCAGACGCCTACGGTGCCAGCAAGCGCAGTCATTGAAACGAACACAGCTGAAAACCCGACAATAAACAGAAGGATGCCGAGCATCGTGCGTCGATGTACTCGCTTTGACCGGTGTCCCTGCTCCTGATCCGCACCAGCGGGAACGCCCGCAGTTGCGCCGACATAGCCTAAGTAGCCAGGAACCAGAGGGAGCACGCAAGGTGATAGGAACGAGAGTAGTCCTGCAGCTACCGCAATCAACGCTGCAAAGAGGAGCTGACCTTCTGAAACCAAAAACTGGAGATCCAACGGTCAACTCTCCGGTTCTTCGAGAGTCTCAGTGATCAACGTGCGAAGTTGGGAAACACCCGCCAGCTGACCAATCACCCGATGTGCAACGCGCCCCTCGGTGTCGAGCACGAGCGTCGTTGGTACTGCATTCAGCGGGACCTGCCCGGAGAATGCTTGTTGCACGGCTCGCCCTGCTGCAACATCCATAATGGATGGGTATTGAATACCGTATTGCTCAGCGAACTGAATTGCTTGTGCTTCTTGGTCGCGTGTGTTTACCCCCAGAAATTGCACGCCTAGTGGCGCAAATTCATCATAGGCTTCCACGAGGTCTGGGGCTTCAGCACGACAAGGAGGACAGCCGGCGTACCAGAAATTGACGACTGTTACACTGCCGATCGTGTCGGCCGAGCTAAGCGTGTCTCCGAATTCTGTTTCTCCAGAAAACTGAACTGGCTCCGTGCGTTCCGACGGTGGAATACTCGAAACTGACCCATCGCCTGAGATGTATCCTTTTTCGTTACTCTCACTCCACTGATCACTGAGGTTGTCATTATTTGATACGCACCCGGTGAAGGATATTGCGGCGAAGATTGCACCACTTATTGTCGCCATGAGGCGACGCCGCCGTCGGTTCACGCTTGACGTCTTCCTGCGAGGATCGCACCGGCGATCAGAAGTAAGGCACCCATCGGGTAACCCGCTAACACTTCTGCCCAGCCCGGCGGCTGCGATGGTCCGAAAACCCCTACGTGCGCCAACCAATGAGTAAGGAGAACCAGAGCACCAAGCAGCAGGATGGCTTGCCCTGTCCTTACTAATCGTCGATGAAGTCTGTACCAGTTAGCTTCGTTATTTGACTTATTCTTCTCTGAAAATTCCACTATTAGCTCCTGTGCCGAATTAAGCGCATGGCTCGAACCTTTGGGGTCTGTGAAGACCAAAGTGCCGTGATTTAGCAGCAGTACGCTCTCGCAGACACCGACCCCGTCTGAGCGTGGTCAGAGCGTCATAATCTACGCAGTACTGTCTTTCGCCGGTTTACCAGCGGATACGCCATTGTTTTAGATGCGACCGAAGTTGCCTAGCACTCCGGCCCAAGCGAATGGGCGTAAACGGTTCTGACCTCTCATTGAGGAGTCAGTCAATCACAGCACATGAATGCCAGACAGCGATGATCTAGCGATCGAGAGTGTTAATCAGACTCGAATGACTGACAGCTTGAGTCGGTTAGTGGTAAACAATGGTGGAAAAAGCTGAAGTTGCCACGGCCAGTACTCGACCGGATCTTTCGTTCGTGGGAGAAGTCGAGGTGCACGAGAACTGTATGCAGCCCAAGAAATAAATCCTATGACTGCGAGAATCACACTACAAACAGTCAGGATGAGAGGACTACCGGATCCCTCTAAACAGTTTTCCTCACAGAGACTCAAACTCCCGGCAGTTACAGAATCTTGAACCCGGATTTGAGAATCAACTGAATCGGTCGAGCTAATCGCCACAGATGCTGCATTCGAGTTGTTCACCGCGGAATGCGTAGCGAGGAGACTCACCAACAGAACTATGAGCCCCAGTCCAGCTACCATCATGCGGGGCGCTCGTTCAGCGAATCTGGATTGCACGTGTCCGGTAATTCGAAACACATGCACCTCCAAACCATTTTTACGTGTATCGCAACCAAACCAAGTGCTGGGATACTGCCATTCACAGTATACGAGTGCAAGTTTTGCGATTCTTAGCATTCAGGGAGATGAGGTGTTCGGCAGGCGTCGGCTGCGCGTTTGTGCTCGCTGCCGCGAAGTTGCCGGACCGCGAGCAGAGATGTGCCGCACGGCGAACGTTCATGCGACAACTCAAAGCAGTGTTGACGTGATGCTGGCTGTTACGCAGGAGCACATGGTACTGTAACGAAACAATAACGAAAGGGGTTTGGGTGCGCAATATGCTGAATCGCGTTGCGACACATTCCCGACCCCGCAACATCTGGATAACGTACGCGATCGTGCTACTGCTCATTGTTGGCATAGTCGCAATGCATTCCTTCCCTGGCAATATGACCGCCCACGACGCGCTCCTGCCCGTGAGTGCGACCGCCGAGTCCGGTGGCAACGCGCATCCGACCGAAGAAGGTCCCCCAGCTGGTCCGGCGAGCGCGGCAACGGCCGACTGCGATGCGAGCTGCGCGCACGGCACAGCCCCCGACCACGGGCACCTGGGCATGCTCATGCTGTGCATGCTGGTCCTGTTGACCGGGCTGCTCTTCCTGATCCGGCCCGCCCTGTTCCGCCTCTCCCGCGCCGCCGCGCAGTCCGCCGGCTGGCTGACCCGCGCTCTCCCTGCGCCGCCGGCGGCGCGTCCGCCGTCGCTATTCGCACTGTCGATCAGCCGTACCTGAAGCCAGGCCCCCGGCACGAGCCCTGCACACGCACCCCGGCAGTGAGCCGCGGCGAGCGGTGCGGCAGATCGACTGACGCCCGGCCTCGTCCGGGCGGTCAACCCGCCGGACGCCGACCCTGCCCGAGGACCTGCACGCTGCGCGTGCTTCGCTCGTATCGCGGCCGAACGGCGTCCTAGGCCGTCCGGCCGGTGTGGGCAACTCGATCACACGCCCACCCCACCGGTGCGCGTTCACGTCACTCGTGTCGTCCGAGCAACTGCGGTGCTGCGTGCCGCTGCCTCGGACCTTTCGTATCCACTGGCCGCCGACCCACAGAACAGTTATGCATTCACGTCGAAACCCGTTCAAGAACCCAGCCGTCTTCATCCCCAGCGCCCTCGCCCTGAGTATCGCGGTCGCCATCGGCAACTACTACGTCATCGGGGGACTCTTCGCATGAACACTCCGCAGGTCTATCTCACCCCCATGCCGTCATTCGACTTCCTCTCGGACGGCACCGGCGGCGGCGTGCGCCACCGCCGGGCACGGCGCAGCCTCATCGCCACCGCGACAGCAGCGCTCAGCGTGGCCGGCCTGATGAGCCCCGTCGTCTTCCCCACCCCCTTCGCCCCGGTGCCGGGGGCCGCGGCCGCAGAGCTCCCCGCGCAGCAGCTCGTGAGCGGCCCCGCCGCATTCGAGGCCGCGGCCCTGGACGCGATCGGCGCCGTCGAAGTGCAGGCCGCCCCCGTCGCACCGCAGCGCGTGAACGCCGAGCAAGGCCTCGTCGATCCCTCGCAGCTGACCGATACGAAGCTGCGCTACCCCTTTGACCAGACCATGCCCCTCACCGACGGCTTCGGCTACCGCACCGTCCCTGTCGAGCAGTTCCACGATGCCCAAGACATCGCCGCCGGAGGCGGCACGCCGATTCGTATCATCGGCGACGGGGTGGTCGTTGAAGCGGGCTGGGCGAACGATGGCTGCGGCTTCTCGCTCAAGGTGCAGCACCTCGTGGACGGGCAAGACCTCACCAGCAGGTACTGCCACATGGAAGGCGAGTCGCACGCCTACCAGGTCGGCGACCGGGTGCGCATCGGCGACGAGGCGGGACGGGTGGGCAACACCGGGCTGTCCTTCGGGGCGCACCTGCACCTCGCACTGCGCCTGAACGGAAACCCCATTGACCCGCTCCCCTTCATCGAAGCCAACGCGCAGTAGCCGCCAGTCTCACGGCACGACCCCGACCCACGAAACCCGAAAGATTCCACCCTTATGAACGCATCGTTGAATCGTCGCCAGTTCTTCGCCGCTGGCACGCTGACGCTCGCCGCCCTTGGCCTGGCTGCCTGCACCCCCCGACAGAACTCCGCCTTCCTCGCGCCCACCGCCGATGCCGTTGACGCGGCCGAGGCGCGCCGCCTGACCACAGGGGTGACGATCGATCGAGCGCTCACCGCGGAACCCGTCACACTGGATTTCGGTGGACAGACCGCGAAGACCTGGGGGTATCGGGGAGCCTCGGCCACTGAGCCCATCCGCGGCAATGTGGGTGACTTGCTCCGAGTCACCTTCACCAACGATCTACCCGATCCGACCACAGTGCATTGGCACGGCCTCGCCCTGCGTAACGACATGGACGGAGTGCCGGGGCTGACGCAGCCCGCGATCGCGGCCGGCGACACGTTCACTTATGAGTTCGCACTGCCGCATGCGGGCACCTACTGGTTCCATCCGCACGTCGGTACGCAGCTCGACCGGGGCCTGTACGCGCCGCTCATCATCGACGACCCCCAAGAGCGGGCCGACTACGATCGGGAATGGATCATCGTGCTCGACGACTGGCTCGACGGCATCACAGCCACCCCCGACCAAGTGTTCGCAGAGCTCAGCAGGGGTATGGGCGGTATGGGTGGTATGGATCATGGAGGTATGCCGATGCGGATGGGCAACACCCTCATGGGCGCCACCTCC
>NZ_JAIVPF010000008.1:0-8175 GCF_053528595.1 Leucobacter sp.
TCACGGCATCGGCGAGGGTGTTCAGACCCCGCTCGAGCCCCCGACGCGCTTCCTCATCAAACGCAATGATCTTTGCCATGTAATTCGCCCCTCCTGGACGTCTCTGTGGTGGGTGATCACCGTGCCGGCGCATGGCGCCGGTCACGGATATTTAGCACTCAGTCGAATCGACTGCTAACACCAATCTTGGCACTCAGGCATCGCGAGTGCAAGCAGATGCGCTCGCGATGAGCGAACACGGGAGTGATCCCGCGTGCCGGGATCAGGACGCGGGCAGCGTCGCGGGATCCGTGGGAACCCCGGTCGCGGGGTCGATCGGCCACCCGGTGGCCGGATCGACGGGCCACCCCGTGGCGGGGTCGATCTCGTATCCGGTGGCGGGATCGATCGCGGGGGCGTCGGTCCCGGCGTCGGCCGAGGGAGTCTCCGAGGCGGCGTCGGTGAGCGCCTGCGCCTCCTCGAGGCCGGGGCCCTGGTAGTCGGCGCCGATCAGCACCACGAGCTGCACCTCGTAGGCGGCGTAATCCTCGGTGATGTAGGTGGAGATCCCGCCCAGCTTCGCCGCGAGACCCGCGGCAGCGGCCTCGTCCGCGGGATCCGCGTAGAAGACGGCCGAGATGGCCACGTCGGACTCGGCCGCACTGCCGGAGAAGCGGATCTGGCCCCACTCCTCGCTCGTGATGAGCTGATCGACCGCGGTCGCGAGGTTCGGGGTCGCGGTGCCGTTGAGCACCGCGACGGTGGCCTCGGGATCGAGCTCGGGCTGCGGCGCCTGGGGGGTTCCCGTTCCGGCCGAGGGGCTGCTCGTCGGCAGCTTTCCCGCCGCTCCGATGCTGTGCACCGCGACGATCCCGATCGTCGTCAGCAGCGCGAAGCCGAGCAGGGCGGCGACGACGTACTGCCAGACGTAGCGCGGGCGAGCGGTGATGCGGTGAGCGCCCACCCGGCCGCTGCGCTTCACGGCGTCGAAGCGATCCCGCGTGGAGTCGCGGCGAGTATCACGGCGCTCGGCAGTGTGCTCGCTGGTCTGCGCCACGTCATCTCCCTGTTGTCCACCCGAGGATCGCCGCCCGGGCGATTTCCACTAGATTACATGGCGCCGCCTGCCAGAACGGTGACAGGACCGGCCGTCCGCCCGCCGCAACGCCGGAGCGTTGCTGCAGCGAGTCTCCCTCCGTGCTCCGCACGTCGGCCGAGCGCGGGGGCGCGCTCGGCACCGGACCCCGTAACGCTGACGCGTTACTGTAGCGAGTCCGGTGCATACACCGCGCGGGCGAGACCGTCGATCACATCGGGGATGCGTGTGCCCCCGGCGAAGAGCACGGTGTCGTCCACGTCGATGATGCGCTTGTTCTTGCCGGCCGTCGTCAGCGCGATGCTCGGCTGCGCGGCGAGCAGCCCGTCGACGCCGCCCGCGCTCTCGAGCCCCTTCGTCATCACGAGGATGACGTCGGGATCCATGCCGATGAGGGCCTCCTCGGTCATGGGCTTCTCGCCGATCCACCCGATCTCCTCGGCGACGTCGACCGCGCCGATGGAGCGGATCAGGCTGTCGACGCCGCTGCCCTCGCCGAAGAGGTAGAAGATGCCCGCGGTGCCGCGCACGTACAGGAACGCGACTCGGGGCAGTTTCGACTCGTCGGCGGGCAGCAGCTGCCGCACCTCGGCCTCCTTGTCGGAGATGGCCTGCCGCAGGGTGTCGATGATGTCCGGAGCCACCGACCCTACCCCGAGCGCGTCCGCCACCTGCTGGGCGGTCGTATAGCTGGTCTCGGCGTCGATCGCGCGCCCGACCGTCACCACGGGGATCCCGGCGTCGCGCAGCTGCAGCACCACATCGGTGGGGCCGATGCTGCCGTCGGTGACGATGACCGACGGATTGAGCGCCAGCACGCCCTCGGCGTCGATGGAGTGCCCGTCGCGGGTCACGACGGGGATGTCCTCGGAGCCGGGGAAGTTGGTGGAGACGTCGCGCCCGACGATGTTGCCCGCCATGCCGAAGGCGTAGACGAGCTCACCGACCGAACCGCTGAGCGACAGCGGCACGATGCGCGAGACGTCATCCACCGTCACCTCGGTGTCGCCGGCGCCGTCCTTGGACACGACCGTCACCGGCAGCTCGGGATCCGGGGCCTCGGTGAGCGGGGGGATGCTCGGGCCGCCGATCACCGCGGTGGTCGGCCCCTCGTAGGAGCTCGGATCCTCGAGCGGGGTCAGCTCGCTCAGGGGCGGCAGGTCCACCGACTCGGCGGCCGAGAGGTCGCCGTGATAGGAGCCCGTCTGGCAGCCGGCCAGACCGAGGCCCATGAGCGCCAGCAGCGCCAGCGCCACCCCCCTGCGTGCGCGTCCCTGTGCCACGGAGCGAACCCCTTTCATCAGACGTTTAACCTGCTCAGCCTATCCCAACAAAGGTAGGATGATTCTCGGACTTCGAAGATCCAGCACATCGCCGCGCCGGTCGAGCCTCGCTCGCGGCGCGTCTGCATGAAGGCGACCCCGCACCGTATGACCTCACCCCCGCCCATCACCGCCTCCCGTCGCACGGACGCGTCCCGTCACACGACGGCGAAGACGGTGCTCTTCGCAGCGCTCGCGATCTCGCTCATCACCTCGGTCATCGTGTCGGCCGGCACGGGGCAGCTGGCGATCCCGCCGCAGGAGGTGCTCGGGTCGCTGCTGCACCGGGTGGGGATCGACTGGCTGCCGATGCCGGCGCATCCGACCGGCGACGCCACGCTGTGGGCGATCCGCTTCCCCCGCGTGGCGATGGCGGCCCTCATCGGGGCGGGTCTCGCGGTCGCCGGTCTGCTCATGCAGGCCATCTTCGGCAACCCCCTCGCCGAGCCCGGCGTGATCGGCGTCTCCTCGGGCGCCGCGGTCGGCGCCGGCCTCGCGATCGTCTTCGGTCTCACCATCTTCGGCGAGTGGACCACCGCCGTGTTCGCCTTCGCCGCAGGCCTCTGCGCCACGCTGCTCGTCTACGCGATGAGCCGGGCGGAGGGCCGCACCGAGGTCGTGACGCTGGTGCTCACGGGTATCGCGATCAATGCGATCGCGGGGGCCGCCATCGCGCTGCTCACCTTCCTTGGCGACACCCAGTCGCGCGAGCAGATCGTGTTCTGGCAGCTCGGCAGCCTGGCGGGCAGCCGCTGGTCGCAGGTGCTCATCGTGGCACCCGTCGTCGCCCTCGGGCTGCTCGCCGCCTACTTCGCGGCGCGCAAGCTCGACCTGCTCTCGCTGGGCGAGCGCAATGCCCGCCACCTCGGCGTCAACGTGGAGGTGCTCCGCATCTCGATGATCTTCGTCGTGGCGCTGCTCACGGGCGCCGCCGTCGCCTTCGCGGGCATCATCTCGTTCGTCGGGCTCGTGATCCCGCACCTCATGCGCATGGTGCTCGGCCCCGCGCACCTGCCGCTCGTCACCGCGTCGGCGCTCGGCGGCGCGCTGCTGCTCACCCTCGCCGATCTCGCGGCGCGCACGATCGTACCCAACGCCGACATGCCGATCGGCATGCTCACGGCGCTCGTGGGCGGTCCCTTCTTCTTCTGGCTGCTGCGGCGCACCCGCAAGCGCTCCGGAGGGTGGGGCTGATGGCCGCCCGGCATTTCGTGCTGCCCGAACGGGCGGCCACCGGCACGGTGGTCTGCCGCGCCGACTCGGTCGTGCTCGAGCGCGGCGGCCGCAAGCTGCTCGACGACGTGTCCCTCGACGTGCGCGCGGGCGAGGTGCTCGCGCTGCTCGGTCCGAACGGCGCCGGCAAGTCCACGCTGCTCAACCTGATCTCCGGAGATATGAAGCCGGATCGCGGCGAGATCCTCTTCGGGGGCCGCAGCATCTCGGAGTGGTCGCTCTCGGATCTCTCGCGACGGCGCGGCGTCCTCCTGCAGGACAACCAGCTGCTGTTCCCGTTCACGGTGCACCAGGTGGTGGAGATGGGGCGCGCGCCCTGGCGCCGCACCCCGCTCGAGGAGGACGACAACGAAGCGATCTCGGAGTCGATCCGGGCCGCCGATATCGCGCACCTCGGCAACCGGCGGGTACCGTCGCTCTCCGGAGGCGAGCGGGCACGAGCCGCATTCGCGCGTGTGATGGCGGGGCGCACGGGAGTGCTGATGCTCGACGAGCCGACGGCCGCGCTGGATCTGGGGCACCAGGAGGCGGTGCTGGGCATCGCCCGGGATCGCGCCCGCGCCGGCGACGCGGTGATCGTCGTGCTGCACGACCTCAATCTCGCCGGGGCCTTCGCGGATCGCATCGCGCTGCTGCAGGACGGACGGATCGTCGCCTGCGACGCTCCGGATCGGGTGCTCACGGCAGAGATCGTAAGCGAGGTGTACCGCACGCCCGTCGAGGTGATCACGCATCCCGTGACGGGCGCGGGGATCGTGCTGCCGCGGCGCGGCTGAGGTGTCGCGACCGGGAACGGGAAGGGCGCCGGTACCCGCGGTACCGGCGCCTCGCGGCTCTCGGGCGCTGCTACTCGGTCGAGGAGTCCTCGGCACCGCGGCCGGCCGCAGCCCCCTTCTTGCCTCGCCCGGCGATGAGCATGCCGCCGGTCACGCCGATCACGAGCAGGGCCGCGCCGCCGATGGCGATGGGCAGCCAGGGGATGCTCTGCTCGGGCGCGGAGATCGCGACGGCCTCCTCCTCGGCGGCCTGTTCCTCTCCGGCGTCCTCCTCGGCGACGGCCGGCTCGGAGTCTGCCAGCGAGCAGTCCGCGACCTGAGCGTTCACCGTGATGGGATCCAGTTCCTCACCGGCGACGTAGCTGCCGTAGTCGCCGTTGAACGCGTCCGCGCCCTCGGCGGTGAGCCGGGTTTCGGCGTCGGTGATCTCGAGCGTCGTGCCGTCCGATGCGACAGCGCCGGTGAGATCGATCTTCGCCGCGCGCACGGGCTCGGTCGTGGCCTCGCCGCCGGCGTCGGCGCTGTCCGTCGACCCCATGCTCAGCACGAGATATGCCGTGCTCTCGCCCTCGAACTCGATGACCGGGTCGGCGAGATCGAGCTCCATCGCGCCGCTGTGGCCGGTGAAGTGCACCGCGCCCGTGAACGCGATGCTGCCCGACTCGAGCGTGCTCGCGAATCCTCCCTCGGCCTTGTCCCAGATGAAGCTCGGCGTCTCGTAACGCATGTCGTCGCTCACGGTCCATTCGCCGTTGGCGATGCTGCCGCTGATGTACGAACGAAAGCTCTCCTTGACACCCCAGGTGAGCGTCGCCTCGTTCACGGCGCACAGCGTCGGGCTCGTGGCTGCGAGCGGGGAGGCCGTCGCCGCCGCGGGTGCGATGAGCATTCCCGCGGCGAAGATCCCGGTGCCGAGCGCGGCGCCGATCCTTCGCGGGGTGGCTACGGGTGCGCTGCGCTGGGAACGGGTCTCCACGGGGATTCTTCTCCTTGTGTCACTTGGTGCGCCGCGGGCGGCGACGCGGAGCTCATACTACTGATCCGGGGACTGCGCGTCGGTGTGCGCGAGTGCTCGACGCTGCCTGGCGACGAGACCACCCATCGCACCGGCCACAGCGACCAGCCCGATCGCCGCGATCCACCAGCTCCACTGGGGAACCGCCGAACCCGCCGGGACGACTCCCGCCGCGACAGGAGCGCTCTGCTGCGCACTGTCCGGGATCTCGATCTGCTGCTCCACCGCGGCCTTCTTCGCGCGCTTTCCGTCGAGCACCGTGATCACCGCACCGGCGTTCGTGCTCCCCTGCAGGGTGATGGTGTGCTCGCCGGGTTCGGTGTCCTCGGGAATCGTGCCGATCCACCGCACGGTGCCGTTCTCGTCGGCTCCGGCCGCCTCGTCGAGCACGACGGGATCGGAGTACAGCACGACGAGGATCTCCCGCTCCTTCGATTCGAATCCGGGCGCCTCGAACTCGATCTCCCCTCCGGGAACGATATCCTTCGCCGGCGTGATCACACGGATACCGGTGGTTGCCGGGGGCGCGTCTGCAGCGGTGCGCTTCAGTGACGCGTTGCTGACGGCGGTCGAGCCGTAGCTGACCGTGCTCGCAGTGCCGACGGTGAAGCTGAGCGGATCGACCGCGAGCGTGTACTGGTTGCCGCCCGAGGCGCCACCCGAGATGCCGCCCAGCACGGGCACGCCGCTCCAAGTGACCTCGCCGTTCCGGCCGACGGACTTGCTGGCGGAAGCCAGATCGAGGCCGAAGCTGCGCCCGCCGGAGCTGATGGTGCCCGAGCTCGCGCTCGAAACGGTGATCACCGGGTTGCTGAAGGTCTCGGACAGCAGCCCCTTGTGACCGGTGAACGTGACCACCCCCGAGTACTGCACGCTGCCCGTCTGGGCCGCGGTGCTCCAGTTGCCGCCGGCTGCTTGCGGGAAGAGGTATCCTCCCCCGGATCTGCCCACTCCGCTCGTGGAGATCTCGCCCTTGGCGATGGGCCCGGTCACGTAGCTCGCGAAGGCGCTCGAGATGCCCCAGCTCAGGGAGCCAGCGGCCTGCGAACCGGAGCCAGTGGTGACCGGCGGCAGCGGTTTGGGCTGCGTGGGCTTCGGCTTGGGCTTGTTCTCGGTGGGCTTCTTCGTCGGCGGATCGACCGGCTTCGCCGTCTTGGAGTCGGCGCCGACGGTGAAGGAGAGCGGATCGAGCTCGTAGTCCTGCTGGACGTACCCTTCGAAATAGGTCTCGGCGCCGGCCTCCGTCAGCTTCACCACCGTGTTGGCGAAGCGGATCGATCCATCCGAGCGCGTATGCTTCGTCGCTCCGGACGCTTTCAGGTCGATCGTCGCGATCGTGAGGATCTTGCCGTCGTAGGGCACCTGCAGTTCGGCCGAAGAAGCCGTCTTCACGTTCACGATCGGGTTGGCCAGGTCGAGGTCGAGTACACCCTCGTGACCTCGGAAGTTGACGCTTCCCGCGTAGGAGATCGTGCCTCTCTGGGTCTCCGGATTCCAGGTGTTCTTGACCTGGGGAAACGTGAACACATCCTTACCTGCGGCAGGCTTGGTCACTGTGATGGAGCCACCGGCGATCGGCCCGACGACGTACTTGCGGAACGATTCTCGAACGCCCCATTCGAAACTGCCGACGACGGCTTTTGCGTTCCATGCCGGATCCACCGGCGCAGCGCCGAACAGCTGGTCCCAGTGCGCGTTCGTCACCGGGAGGTCGGCGCGGGCGTAGACGCTGTCCGCTTCGGCTGGATCCGCACCCGGCGTCCACAGCAGCACCTCGTACTGCTGCGTGCGGTCGAGGTCGCCGACCGGAGCCGTCAACTCGAATGCGGTCTCTCCCGACGACACCGCGGGCGACGGGTCCGCACGCGCGATGTGCTCGTCGGCGTTCAGGCCTGCTTCAGCGCCTTTCTCGATGAGTGCGGCCTCGATCTCATGAACCTCGTCATCGAATCCGCTCGCCTGAATCGCCACGGTGAGGGACTTCTTGGGAGCGACTGCGATCTCGAGCTGCAGCGAGACCTCCGATGACCCTTGCGGCGCCGCTGCGATCAGGCGCTGGGCTGCCGGATCAACAGCGGCCGGCTCGGTCTCGTTCGCTGTTCCGCCCTCCTCAGCACCCTCGTGCGGATCGGATGCGTCATCGATCGCCGGCTGCTGCGTGGTCGGAGCAGGCTCTCCGGCGGACGGAGGATCCTCGGCCGCCGACGCGTCTCCCGAGCCGCCATCAGCAGGCGCGGCCGGAGGCCGTTCCTCCTGCGCCGGCTCCTGCGGTTCGGCCGGAACGGAGGCGGAAGTCTCGGGGTCCGGGAGCACCTCGGCATACCCCGCGGGAGCGACGAGTAGCGCGCCTCCCGCCACGAGTGCTGTCGTCAGCATCGCCGCCGCGAGTCCGCGAAGGGTTCTCCGTGAATGCATGAGTGGAATGCTCCCTGACCTTCTGTGCGCGCCGGGCGCGCGGGGATCCTCAGTCGTCCGATGATCGATGATCACGTGAGTTCGAACGCATCTACCAGTGTGATCGAGTTCATCTGATGATGCAAATCTCTGAAACGGCGAAGCGGGTGGAGACGGACACCAGGAGTCCGATCTCCACCCGCTTCGCTCAGCGATCGTCTACTTCGCTGCGCGGTAGAGGAACGCAGCCATCGCCTCACGCGTCACATTGCTCTTCGGCGCGTACACCGGCTTGCCCGAAGGCTGCTTGATACCCGTCGACAACTTGCTCTGCGACATCCAGGCGATCTCCTTGTAGAA